>JAKFWZ010000078.1:0-101194 GCA_021731695.1 Candidatus Daviesbacteria bacterium
ATACTAACTGCAACGACCATCGCTAAACTCGTTGAGAAAAAGAGGAAGGGTAAAATTGCTGTGACTAAAATTAAAGGCAAGACAAATTTTATGTTTTGTGTAAATGTTACATAAAGACAAAAACTTAAAGCTGCGAGAACTAAAAATATCGCTATAATTCCTAAATCATAAAGCCCGCCCCACTGGCCCAAAAACGTTTCAAGATATTTATCGAGTACCGATTTGTAATTAAAAATCGCAAAATAGAGGAAAGCCAAAACAAAAGGGGCAAATAAAAGTTTCTTAGGCATTAATTTATAGAGGTCACATTCTTAAATTGGGCTTAAAATAAGAGTGACCTTTAATAGATCAAACACTAGTCCAATTAAAATTTGTGTGATCTATATCTTAACATATGCTATAGTAAAACTAATTGAAAATACCTTTAATTAGGCACGAAGTATTAGATTTAATTTAAATTTTCAATATAATTTGGGCATGAAAACATTAATTACACATATAAATCCGCATTTAGATGATATCTCTGCGATTTGGGTATTCAAGAAATTTTTCCCTGAATTTAGAGATGCGGAAATAGAGTTTATAAATGCATCGAGGGATGAGGCGCTAAAGAATGAATCAGAGGACAAAATTTATCTGGGCACAGGTGGGGGAAAATATGATGAACATAAAGGGGACTTAGAAGATTGTGCAGCCTCTCTAGTTTGGAAAGATATTAAATCAAAGGGTTTAGTAAAAGAGGAAATTGAAGAAAAAGCTTTAGATGATTTAATTGAGTGGAACAGAAAAATTGATTTGGGCAAGGGTAGTGATTTTGATTTTGGGCCATATGGTGTTGCGGCATTTATAAGAAGCAAAGCTTCAACTCAGGAAGAGTCTTTGAAATCGCTAAAATTAGGTGAGGAGATTTTAGATAGAATTTTGGAGCTTTTGAAAAAAGTTAAACAATCAGAAAAGGATTGGGAAAGCAGAGTTGAATTTGAAAGTCAGTTTGGAAAAAGTGTGGCGATTAAATCTAAAACAATTGATAGAGGGTTCGTGAGGGGTAAAGGATTTGATTTGGTTTTAATGTATGATCCCGCGCACTCTTCAGCACAATTCTTTACACCATCTTTTGAAATAGATTTAGAACAAATTTATAAAAAACTCATTGAAAAAGAACCTGATTCAGGCTGGTTTTTACACCAATCCCACCACATGGTTATATGCGGATCATCATCTGCTCCGGAGCACAAAACTAATTTAGGGTTCGATGAGTTGATAGAGATTGCTAAATCCGCTTAAACTTCGACAGGAACGCCCGTTTCTAAAGGAATAAATTTAATTCCCTGCTTGCTAAAAAAATCCTCGAGTCTTTTATAAATTGACACTCTGACTTCATCTTTCCAGTGCCAGTCATGAATTGGTAAAATTATTTCGGGTTTAAGTTTTACTGCGAGTTCTGCAGCCTGTGTCACATCACCCCATGGAGCTTGTAATGGTAGGGATAAAATTTTTGTAGTTTCGTTAAATTCAAAAGAATCTCCAGGATGAGTCAATAAACTATTAATTGTAATTTTTATATTTTTAGGAACTCCTGCTCCAAATATTTTTTCATGAGGAATAATTTCAGTTTTAATAAAATCCGGAGTTTCAGTAGTTACCAAAATTCCTTCTTTTTCTAAGACTGCCCTTGCAGAATCATTAGTAATAATTTTTGCGTCTGGAAATTTATCTAAAATCTTTTTGATTAAAGAGGGAGACATATGATCTGCATGTTCATGGGTTATTAAAAGATAATCAATGTTTTGGATTTTTTTTAAATTTAAAACACCGGCTTCGTCTGTAAAATTTCCTGGATCAAATAGAAACGTTCTTTCGCCATCTTCGACAAGTAAGCACGAATGCAGAAACTTTGTGACCGTCATAAATTCACAATTAAGATACTGTATTTTGCTACAATTATCAAATGAGGGTAGCTTTGGTACACGACTATTTAAAGGAATACGGAGGCGCGGAAAGAGTGGTTGAAGCTTTGCACGAAATCTGGCCCGATGCACCTTTATATACTGCATATTATGATCCAAAATCTTTGGGGATTCATGCCGATAATTTTAAGGATTGGGATATTAAAAGTTCATGGCTTCAAAACTTGCCGTTTGCAGGGAAATTAATTTCACCATTCAGAATTTTCGCTGTTAAAATTTTTGAGAGCTTTGATTTATCAGAACATGACTTGATAATTTCTTCATGTAATACCTATTTTTCAAAAGCTGTAAAGAAAAAATCGGGAGCTTTGCATCTGAGCTATATCCACACCCCTCCAAGATATTTATATGGTTATACAACTTCGTTTAACTATAAAAAGCATTGGTATACGAGAATGATTGGCGAGACAATGAATCATTTTTTGAGAGTAATAGATTTTAAAACTTCGCAAAATCCGGATGTTCTAGTAGCCAATTCGCAAAACGTGAAAGAAAGAATTAAAAAGTTTTACCGACGAGACTCGGTAGTGATTTATCCACCGGTTAATATTGCTCAAATTTCTAAAAAACAAAAAGGGGAGTACTTTTTAGCGCTGAATCGCTTAGTTCGCGGTAAGGGTACTGAAATAATTGTAGAAGCTGTAACAAAATTAAATGTACCATTAAAAGTTGTAGGCACCGGACCGGAAGAAGAGAATCTTAAAAAAATTGCAGGGAAGAATATTGAGTTCTTAGGATCTGTTTCAGATCATAAGTTATCGGAAATTTATGCAAAAGCTAAAGCTTTGATCGTCGCATCAGAGGATGAAGATTTTGGAATTACTTCTATAGAAGCGCAATCTGAAGGCACTCCAGTTATCGCAGTAAAAGCAGGCGGATATTTGGAAACAGTAATTGAAGGAAAAACAGGTGAGTTTTTTGATGACGCAACTGTTGAATCATTAATGGATGTTTTGAAAAAGTTTGATGAAAAGAAATACAAGACGGAAGAGTTAAGAAAAAATGCGGAAAAGTTTTCAAAAGAGAAGTTTAAAAAGAATATTCTGGAATTGGTGAGTAGGAATTTGTCGTAATTTTGTCAAGACGGCGTGAAAAGCTTAGCTCTACTATTAGTGTATGCCCGAACGTTTTACTGCATTAGATACAAGTAGAGTTATTCCATTTGATGACTTGTTGATCAGCCTTCAGCTTGAACATCGTCCGAGCCGGCTCGAAGCATTACTGGCGAGAACCGGGGTAAAAGTACCTGAACGAGTTAAAGGAGCTATCGAGGATGTGTCTGTGGCAGTATTAGCAACGGGAGGCATTGTAACGGCAGCAAGAGTATTTATGGATAATATTCACCGGATTCCCGGTGCCTTACCCTTCCCCTAGGTGTTAAAATAGCTCTCTATGCCGGAGCTTCCAGAAGTAGAAACAATCAGATTGGGTCTGCAAAGTAAAATCATCGGACAAAAAATTAAAAGCATTCAGGTATTAAATCCTAAATCTTTCTTTGGTGATTCTAATCTGTTGATAAACAAAAAAATTTCCGGGATTTCAAGAAAAGCAAAGGTGCTGATGATCGAAATTGATAAATATGTTTTACTTATACATTTAAAAATGTCTGGGCAGCTCATCTTTCATCATTATGGATCCCCGCCTTCGCGGGGACAGAGATTTATTGGTGGTCATCCGACAAAAGATATGTTTGGAGAATTACCCAATAAATCAACTAGAGTTATTTTTGAGTTTAGTGATAATTCTAAACTATATTTTAATGATCAAAGGAAATTCGGTTGGATTAAATTAGTGAGGAGTGAAGAGTTGGGAGTGAATAGTTTTTTAAATTCTTTAGGACCGGAGCCTTTAGAAAAAGAATTCACATTCGATATTTTAAAAGAAAGATTAAAGAAAAAAACTCAAAAAATAAAAGTATTATTGCTTGACCAAAGTGTTGTTTCGGGTCTGGGTAATATTTATGTATCTGAAGCATTGTTTAACGCGGGAATTGATCCGCAAACAAAAACCACAGATTTAAATGAAAATCAAATTAAGAAATTGCACAGAGGAATTATTAAAGCTTTATTGAATGGAATAAAATATGGCGGTTCTTCAAAAACTCATTTTGTTGATGCTGATGGTAAAAAAGGATATTTTCTTGATTATGCTTTTGTTTATGGAAGAAATGGTAAGCCGTGCAAAGTATGCAAAACCCTAATCGAAAAGATTCAAATAAATAGTAGGGGGACGTATTTTTGTCCTAAATGTCAAAATTTATAATGTTTTTAAAATCAATCAAAGCTTCAAAATTCAGAAATTACAATAATTTAAAAATTGAGTTCCTAAAAGGAATAACAGTTTTAAAGGGAGAAAACGCTCAGGGAAAAACTAATTTTTTAGAAAGTGTCTACTTTCTTGCAACAGGAAAACCGGTTAGGGCAGAGAGCGATGATGAAGTAATTAAATTTGGGGAAGGTGCCGTTAACATTGAGGGTGTTGTGATCGACGATGAAAAAAGTGAAACTACTTTATCGTCCGCGATTCAAAAATCTGAGTATGGTATGAGAAAAAAGTTTTTAGTAAACGGAATACCGAGAAGACTTGTGGATTACGCTGGTTTTTTAAATATTGTCTATTTTAGACCGGAGGATATTGATCTGGTTACGGGTTCTCCAAGTTTAAGACGCGAATACATTGATTCAGTTATTTCTCAAGTAGATAAAGAATATCGGAAAACTTTAAATGCATATTTAAAATTAATTACTCAAAAAAACAGATTACTAAAACTAATCAGAGAGGGGAAAGCAAAATCAGATGAGTTGGATTTTTGGAATGAAAAACAATTAGAGCTGGGAATTATTTTACAAAGAAAGAGAAAAGATTTTTTTGAAAGCATTAATTCATTTGAAAAAAAATTCGGAGAGTTTGAATACAAATATTTGCCAAGTGAAATTAACGAAAGTCGTCTCAGTGAGCTTTTTGAGAAAGAGATTTATGCAGCAGTTTGTTTATGCGGACCCCACAGAGATGATTTTTTATTTTTAGAGAAGGATAAGCAAAGCTTGCGATCTGATGATCTAAAGCAAAGCTTGCGATCTGATGATCTAAAGCAAAGCTTGCGGTCTGGCGACCTTAAAGATTTGGCAAAATATGGTTCTCGGGGCGAACAAAGAACTTCAGTTCTAGATTTAAAAATAACAGAACTTTCTTATTTTGAAAAAATCTTAAAAGAGCGACCAGTTCTTTTACTGGATGATATTTTTTCAGAACTTGATATCTCTCATCGTCAACATGTCATTGATTTAGCCAATCTTCAGCAGACAATTATTGCAACCGTAGAGTATGACCAATATCTTAAGGACGCCTTAAAAGATAGTCAGATAATTGAAGTTAATAATGGAGTTTTAAAATGAGTTACTTACCGCGGTTTTGAAACTTAGCGTTTAGTTGGGATAGTTGGTAAGTAACAACAACAGCGATCAGAGTAATAATTACAGCATAAAAGAATTTATAATAAATTGCTGTATCAGGAAAATAGGGCGAGATATATTGATCAACGAAACTCTTAATCGCTTCATTCCAAGCTAGTGCTGCGACAAGCCCAAAAGCAGCTGTTGATAAAGTCAGCATTTGTTCAACAAGTTCTCTGCGAAAACTTCTTTCTTCAGCGGCTGTAGGTTCGGCAGATTTTTTTGTTTTTGCCATAGGGCAATTATCTCATAGCTTTAATTTAGGATCAAGTTTATGGTTGACAGCCCGCTTCAAAAGCAATAAACTTACTAAAATTTGACTTGGGAAGAATATGAGTTTGAGGTTTAACTGAACATTTTAATAAATACCTAATCCACCAAGGGGTGGATTTTTTTTAAAAAAATATGAAAGCGAAATTATTTTTAGAAGATGGAACAAAACTTGAAGGTGAATCTTTTGGGTCAGAAATTAATTCTTCTGGTGAAGTGGTTTTTAATACAGGGATGGCAGGGTATCCGGAATCTTTAACCGACCCGTCATATTTTGGACAGATTTTAGTTTTAACTTATCCGATTATCGGAAATTATGGAGTTCCTCCAAGAGAGTTTTATGAGTCAGGAAAAATTTGGGTTAAGGGATTAATTGTTCAAAATTATATTGATAAACCATCGCATTTCGAAAGTTTAAAAACTTTGGGCGAGTGGCTTCGTGAAGAAAATATTCCGGCGATTTCAGGAATTGATACAAGAGCTTTGACGTTAAAATTGAGACAACATGGGGTCATGCTTGGGAAAATAGATTTAAACGGAAAAGACGAAAAACAATACGATCCAAATTTGCAGAACGTTCTGCCGGAAGTTTCAAGAAAATCACCTGAAATTTATGGAGAAGGGAAAAAGACAATTGTTTTAATCGATTGTGGAGATAAAGAAAATATTATTCGCTCGTTTGTTAAGAGAAAAGTTAGAGTTATTGTTGTGCCATGGAATTTTAACCCTCTAAAAGAAGGAATTAAGTTTGATGGAGTTATGGTTTCGAACGGCCCCGGAGATCCAAAAAAGGCAGTAGAAACAATAAATACAATCAAAGAATTAATTAAAGAAAATATTCCAACTTTTGGCATTTGTTTAGGGTCTCAACTTTTAGCACTGGCTACTGGTGCAAATACATATAAATTAAAATATGGTCATCGCGGGCAAAATCAGCCGGTGTATGACGCAATAAATAACAGGGCTTTAATAACCAGCCAAAATCACGGCTTTGCGGTTGATGTTAAAACTCTAAAATTAGGATGGGTTGAATGGTTTAAAAATTTAAATGACGGAACTAATGAGGGAATTCGCCATAAAACAAAACCCTTTATGTCGATTCAGTTTCACCCTGAAGCTTCACCCGGACCTGTCGATGCCGATTATTTATTCGATGAATTTTTAACTTATCTATGATGAAAAAAGTGACAAAATTTATTTTGTTATCCCGAACTTGTTTCGGGATCTACACAAATAATTCTTTATGGATTCCCGCTTTCGCGGGAACGACAGGGGTAATATGAAAAAAGTATTGATACTTGGTTCAGGTGCATTAAAAATAGGACAAGCCGGAGAATTTGATTATTCAGGTTCACAGGCACTAAAAGCCTTAAGAGAAGAGGGGATAAAAACAGTTTTAGTAAATCCAAATATCGCAACAATTCAAACTTCAAAAGATATGGCAGACAAAATTTATTTCCTTCCGGTTGATCCTTATTTTATTGAAAAAATTATTGCTAAGGAAAAACCCGATGGAATTTTGCTTTCATTCGGAGGACAAACCGCATTAAATTGTGGACTTTCCTTAGATAAAAAAGGGATATTTAAAAAGTATGGAGTTAAGGTTTTAGGAACTCCGGTTAAAAGTATTGAGATAACTGAGGATCGGGAAATATTTGCAAATACTCTCGATTCTATTGATGTAAAAACTCCAAAAGGGGGATTTGCAAAAACTGCAGCAGAAGCTTTAGCGATTGGCAAAAAACTCGGATTCCCTCTGATGATCCGTTCGGGTTTTTCACTGGGCGGCTTAGGGTCCATGGTTGTTGAAGATATGGGTTCTTTTAAGGATGCGATTAATGTAGCGCTTGCAAATGCTCCGCAAATTTCAATTGAAGAATATTTAAAACATTGGAAAGAAATTGAGTATGAGGTAGTTCGTGATAAAAATGGCTTTAAAATTACAGTTTGCAATATGGAAAATTTTGATCCGCTTGGAGTGCATACAGGAGAAAGTATTGTTGTTGCACCGTCTCAAACTCTAAATAATTATCAATATCACTTCTTAAGAAAAATTTCCTTAAAAGTTATAGAGCACTTAAAAATAGTCGGTGAGTGCAACATTCAATTCGCGCTAAATCCTTTTTCAAATGATTATAGAGTTATTGAAGTTAATGCCAGACTTTCAAGATCTTCAGCTCTTGCATCAAAAGCCACAGGTTATCCATTGGCTTATGTTGCAGCAAAACTTTCTCTAGGGAAAAATTTAATTGATTTAAGAAATTCAGTAACTTTAAAAACTTCGGCTTTTTTTGAACCGGCTCTAGACTATATCGTTTTAAAAATGCCGCGCTGGGATTTGCAAAAATTTGAAGGAAGCATCAGTTCCATTGGTTCTGAAATGAAGTCTGTTGGGGAAGTAATGAGTATAGGCAGATCATTTCCTGAAGTTTTGCAAAAAGCAGTACGAATGCTTGAAACAGGTCAGGATGGATTATTGGTTAAGGAAAAGGAGAATACGATTCAATCTTTAACACCACATACAAAAAGATTATTTGTGTTGGCTCAAAAAATGTCAGAAGGTGCAACCGTTGATGAACTTTATGAAACTACGGGAATTGATAAATGGTTTTTATATCAGGTGGAGGAAATTGTAAATCTTGAGGTCCAGTTAAAAGATAAAAAACTTGGGAAGACAAAGGAAGATATTTTAAAAGCGAAAAAACTTGGATTCTCAGATAAGTTAATTGCTAAAAGTTTTGAAATGACAGAAGAAAATTTTAGAATTCTTAGGAAAAAACTAAATGTAAAACCATTTATGAAACAAATAGATACTTTGGCAGGTGAATTTCCTGCGCAAACTAATTATTTGTATTTAACATACAACGCTTCTGAGTCTGATGTGCTTGAGGAAAAACATAATAGCAAAAACAAAGTGATTGTTCTGGGGTCCGGCCCTTATCGAATTGGTTCGTCTGTTGAATTTGATTGGGGAGCTGTAACCGCTGCTAAAACTTTAAGAAGTGAAAATTGGCAGACGACGATTATAAATTGTAATCCTGAAACTGTTTCAACAGATTTCGATAATGCAGATAAATTATATTTTGAGGAATTGTCTTTTGAGCGGGTTGCTGACATTTACGAGTCTGAAAAAAATTCGAAACTTCTTTTAGCATTTGGCGGACAAGTCCCTAATAATTTAGCGATGAAAGCTTATCTTTATGGAATGAAAATTTTGGGGACAAATCCGGAAAACATTGATAGGGCGGAGAACAGAAAAAAGTTTTCAAAACTACTTGATGAATTAAATATTTTTCAACCGCAGTGGGGGAGTTTTAGCAAAGTTGAAGATGCTTTACATTTTGCAAATACAGTAAATTATCCGGTTTTAGTAAGGCCCTCGTATGTTTTGTCAGGCGCTGCTATGAATGTGGCTGCAAGCCCGGAAGAATTGGAAGGTTATCTAAAGAATGCAGCGAATGTTTCAGGGGACTATCCAGTTGTGATTTCAAAATTTATTTTAAATGCGAAAGAAATTGAAATTGATGGTGTAGCTCAAAACGGGAAAATGGTTTTATATGCTATCTCAGAACATATTGAAAATGCCGGTGTTCACTCAGGAGATGCAACTTTGGTTTTGCCTCCGCAAAGACTTTATATTGAGACTATGAGGCAAATTAAAAAAGCCACCAAGAAAATTATAGAAAAATTGGAAATTACCGGACCTTTTAATATTCAATTCATGGCAAAGGATAATAATGTGTTGGTGATTGAACTTAACTTGAGATCTTCAAGGTCTTTGCCTTTTGTTTCAAAGGTGACAAATATTAATTTTGCGGAAAAGGCGATTTTGGCGATGATTGGTCAGGATGTTTCAGGCGACTATAAAACTTTAGATTTAGATTTTGTTGGTGTCAAAGCGCCGCAATTTTCATTCAGTCGGATAAAAGCTGCTGATCCAAAACTCCGGGTTGAAATGGCATCAACAGGGGAGGTCGGTGTTTTTGGAGATGATTTAGAAGAAGCTTATTTAAAAGCTCTTTTATCAACAGGTTGGGTTTGGCCTAAGAAAAATATCTTTTTGTCGATTGGTGGTACAGAGAATAAAATTGCGTTTTTAGAAAGCGCAGGGAAGCTTGCCAATCTTGGTCTTAGGATTTATGCGACTGATAAAACATCTAAACTTTTAACAGAAAATAGTATAAAAAATACCAGAATTTTTAAAATTTCTGAGAAGAAATCTCCGTCGGTTTTAGATTTCATTCAAAAAGGAAGAATAGAATTGGCAATAAATATTTCAGATGCAAACGAAATAACGAAAAAGAGGAATGAATCCGACGGATACTTGATCAGAAGAGGCTGCGTTGATTTTTCTGTCCCTTTGGTTACAAATTTACAATCGGCGATCATGCTTGCTTCAGCCCTTGCTTCAAAGAAAATTGAAGATCTTCAGATAAAATCCTGGGACGAATATTCCTGATCAATTACTGGACTTCCTGCGGTAAATTTGCAATAATT
The DNA here is from genome assembly GCA_021731695.1 of Candidatus Daviesbacteria bacterium. GTDB lineage: Bacteria > Patescibacteriota > Microgenomatia > Daviesbacterales > UBA10151 > JACPKO01. The sequence goes on from JAKFWZ010000078.1 coordinate 10,187, forward strand.
ATGCGGGAAATACCTATATGCTGGTGCCTAAATATACAATCACAAACGCTATTTTAAAGAATATTGGTGTGATTGACGCATCTCGCGAGGTAATTATAAATGCTCCGTTAATTCCCGCCTGGGAAGCGAAATTCAAAAAAGAAGCAATAGAAAGAACTGTTCATCACGGAACGCATCTGGAAGGTAATGGTTTAACTAATGAAGAAGTTAAAGACGTTTTGGATGGTAAAGAAGTTTTGGCGCGCGATCGCGATATTCAGGAGATAATAAATTATAGAAATGTTTTGAAGTTTATTGATTTAATCGCAGAGCAGATGCAGCATTCAAAAAAATATAATTTTACCTTAGAGACTTTACTTAAAATTCATGCAATAACAACAGATAAGATTTTGCATCCTGATTCATCAGGAAATTTCAGAATGGCTCAGGTTGTTATAAAAAATGCTGAGACGGGACAAATCTCCTACATGCCTCCGCCAGCGGCTGAAGTGCCGTTTTTAGTCGAGGATTTAATTAATTGGATAAATGATGATGAAACAAAAGATCTGCACCCAGTGATAAAAGCGGGAATTATTCATTACGAGATTTCGAGAATCCATCCTTTTCTGGATGGAAATGGAAGAACTGGTAGAGCGGCTGCTACTTTGGTTATGTTTTTAGACGGATATGATATCCGTAAATTTTTTTCGCTTGAGGAATATTTTGATGAAAATCCAATGGATTATTATGTAACCCTCCAAACTGTTTCAAATCAATTAGTTTTAGATACTCACGAAAGAGATTTGACTCCATGGCTTGAATATTTCGTAAAAGGCGTTGCCATTGAATTAAACCGGGTTAAAGAAAAGGTGAAAAGAGTTTCAACTGATGCAAGAATTAAAAATAAATTAGGCGCGCAAATTGAGCTAAATGAACGTCAAATGATTATTATGGAATTTCTGCATCGTCATGGATCGATGCAGAATAGAGATTTCCGCAAAATTTTTCCTGATTATTCGGATGACACCGTTTTGCGGGAAATGAGATTTTTAAAGAAAAAAGGATTACTTAAAAAAGTCGGGGGAACTAAAAAAGCCCGATACACGCTTTCTTAAATGATTTATCTCATTATTATTTTTCTTGAGATTTTTATTTTGCTGATGCTTTCAAAAATTATCCCAAGTCTGTTAGTTTCGTTATTTTATTTTTTTACAAGAAGTCACAGAATTTCTATTTGGCTTTTTTCACTTATTTTTTTACCAGGAACATTAGTTCATGAACTTGCGCATCTTTTAACTGCCGGTGGACTTTTAGTTAGAGTAGGGAATATTAGTTTGCTGCCTGAAATTCGGGAGACAGGGGTCAAGCTTGGTCATGTTGAAATTGAAAAAACCGATCCGATCAGACGTGCATTAATTGGTTTTGCACCAGTTTTTGCAGGACTTGCAGTTTTTACAGGAAGTATTTTTTACGCCACAAATAATTTTTTCCAAAATGGCATTTATCCAGTTTGGTTGATAGCTATATTAATTTACTTAAGTTTGGTTATTGGAAATACAATGTTTTCAAGTAAAAAAGATTTAGAGGGAAGCTTGTTCATTATCGTGATTTTTATTGCAATTCTAAGTTCTCTTTATTTAATGGGATTTCATGAATTATTTAGTTGGTTGGCTCAGGGTTTAATTTATAATCACCCTGGTTTTTATCAAAACCTGGCATATTTTTTGGCATTGCCGGTATTGCTAGATTTGTTAATTTGGATTTTTGCCCGAATTTTAGTTAGAAAGCTCTATTAGAGTTTTCAATTCAGCCTTATTTTTGTTAAAATTACGACCATGGCAGGGTAGCTCAGCTGGTTAGAGCACGGCACTCATAACGCCGAGGTCGTGGGTTCGAACCCCACCCCTGCTACTACGTCGGATCAAGACTTTCGCTTTCGCGCTGAAATAAATTTCAGGACTGAAGCTTCGTCTGATCCTCCTCTTCAAAATTTCGGAGAAATTTTGGAAAGCTCATAAATGCAAAATAATAAAACTAACCCCTGGAAGCAACTATCATCAAAAATTGTTTACAAAAATGATTGGTTTTCAGTCAGAGAAGACCAGGTCGAAAAACCTGGAAACAGAACCGGGATTTATGGAGTTTTAGATACACCGCCTTCGGTTTTTATAGTTGCTATAAGTGACAGAAACGAAATATATTTAACAGGGCTTTTTAGATATCCGACAGGAAAATACGGACTTGAAATACCTGCCGGAAGTTCGGATAATCAGGATCTGTTGATTGCTGCTCAAAGGGAGCTTTTGGAGGAGACAGGACTGAAAGCAAGTAGATGGGAAAAGATCGGACAGTTTACTCCGTTAAATGGAATTGCCTCGGAGACTAGTCATGTTTTTTTGGCCCGCGACTTAGAAGAAACCGGAAGTGAGCTGGACCCTGATGAGGGAATATTAGAGCTTAGGAAAGTTCCCTTTGATCAGGTTTTTGAGTTGGTTAAGTCCGGAGAAATTAATGATGGACAATCGATAGCGGCATTAAGTTTGGCAGAACACTATTTAAAATGATACTTTTTGAATTTGAAGGTAAAAAAATATTAAGCGACGCAGGGATTTTAGTTCCTAATTCTCAACTTGTGACTTCTGCTGATGAGGCAATAACCCTAAATTTTCCAGTGGTATTAAAAGCCCAAGTTTTATCAGGGAAAAGAGCTGATGCCGGCGGAATTTTATTTGCAGAAAATGCTAGTGATGCTAAAGAAAAAATTTCAGAACTTTTAAATAAAACAATTAATAAAGAAGAAGTGAAACAGGTTTTAATTGAAGAAAAAGCTGATATCAAAAAGGAATTTTATGTTTCATTGTCATATGACACAATATTCCGCCAACCAGTTTTAACTTTTTCTAAGTCAGGAGGAACCGGAATAGAGGAAAGAAAATCAGAAATTATTCCGGTAAATCCATTAGATCCTTTTGAGGGATTAACTACACCTTTTGATGAATCATTTCTAAAAAAATTTATAGATATTTTTTTGAAATCAGATGCCGTACTGATTGAGATAAACCCGATAGTGATAACAGAAAGCGGAGATTGGATCGCACTGGATGCAAAAGTTAATTTAGATGATACGGCATTGGGTAGGCATCCTGACTGGAAGGAATATCCACCCCGTTCTGTCGCAGGCTATAATCCAACTCCCCACGAAATTGAAGCTAAAAAAATTGATGAAGGGGATTATCGGGGAACGGCTGGGTCGACTTATTTTGATTTTGATGGGGATATTGCTATTTTAGCTTCAGGCGGAGGAGCATCAATTACAGCAATGGACGCACTGTTAAGCGTCGGGGGGAAAGCCGCAAACTTTACTGAATACTCAGGAAATCCGCCAAGGGAAAAAGTTGAAAAATTAACTAAAATTGTTCTAGACAAGCCTGATTTGCATGGGCTTTGGATTGTCGGAGCACTGGCAAACTTTACGGATATTTTTGAAACACTATCAGGAATTGTTGATGCACTTGGTAAAATTGATCCGAAACCCAAATATCCGATTGTGATAAGAAGAGCCGGGCCAAGAGACGTAGAAGCTTTTGATATGTTAAAAAATGTCCATGATCTGGATTTACATATATATGGAGAAGAAACGTCAATTCCTGAGTCAGCTGAAATTATTACCAAATTGGCAAAAGAATACGCGAAAACTGTTAGTTAGTTAGTTAGTTAGTTAGTTAGTTAGTTAAGAAAACTTATATGTTATTACTACCAGAAAATTTTAAACTTATTGGTCAGGGCGTGACGGGTTCTGAAGGTTCGCGCGGACTTAAGACCATGCTTGATTACGGAACGAAAGTTATTGGCGGAGTGACTCCCGGAAAAGGCGGACAAGAAGTTTTAGCCCTGCCTGACGGCAGGCAGGGAGTGCCGATTTTTAATTCGATTAAAGAACTCGAAGAAAAATTTGGGATTCCTGATGCCTCGGTGATTTATGTCCCACCGCTATTTGTAAAAGCTGCGGCAATTGAGGCGATCGAGGCCGGTATAAAATTTATCTTAATATTTACTGAAAAAGTTCCGACTGCAGATTCTGCTTATATTTATGCTTTGGCTCAGGAAAAGGGTGCAAGCATTATTGGTCCATCGTCTGTTGGTTTAATAAACCCAAAAAGAAAATTAAAAATTGGTTCAATTGGTGGAGCAACTCCCGATAGAGTATTTTTGCCAGGCAATATCTGTGTGATTTCTAAATCAGGCGGAATGTCTTCTGAGATAGGGCTTCATTTAAAAAATAACGGATTGGGTGTTTCGTACGCCTTAGGAATCGGAGGAGACAGGATTGCGGGAACTGATTTTGCAGACTTTTTAATGGCGGTAGAGAACGATCCTGAAACAAAGGCGTCGATTATTTTTGGAGAATTAGGCGGAACATATGAAGAAAGAGTAGGGGAAATGATTGCTGCGGGAAAAATAAAAAAACCAGTTGTGGCATTTATTGCCGGAGAGTTCACGATGACCCTGCCTTCAGAGGTGCAATTTGGTCACGCCGGTGCAATAATTGAAGGTGAAAGAGGGAAACCGGATCACAAAAGAAAAGTCCTGAAAGAAGCGGGAGCATTGGTGGCAGAGGACTTTGATGAAATAGCTCAATTACTAAAGGACAAGTAGATGGAAGATGAAAAGAAAATTTACCTTTTAAAGTTTGTTATTGCTTTAGCAATCTATGTTGTAGTTTTTGCTTTTTCCATCGGGATAAATATATATGCCTTCTCTTATTTTTTCATTTTTGATTCAAGATTTCGAATCTTACCAACAATATTTAACGTGGTTCTCTGGATAATTTTCTTATTTGGGATGTATTATTTATTTAAGCTAGTAGCTTCTTTCTTTAAAAAAAATGGCTAAAACTATAACTCACCAAGATAATGATGAAACAAAACCAGCTTTATTTGGCGATAAAGATTTGTTAGAAACTGCAAAAGCTAAAACTTTTACTGAAATGATTTTTGAGGTTTTAACTGAAAGAGAGCCTTCTGAAAAAGAAGTAAAACTTCTAAATTTAATTTTAGATCTATCGATTGATCACGGTCCCAACGCTCCATCGGCTGCTGCCACAATTGAATCTGCAAAATCAGGTAAAACAATGGGGGAATCAGTTGGTTCGGGAATGGCGCAAATCGGAGATCGACACGGGGGAGCAGGTGGACCCCTAATGGAAATTTTATATAAAGCAAAAGAAGGTAAAAGTGTTGAGGAAATTGTCAGAGAAAATATTGAAGCTGGTAAAAGAATTCCAGGATTAGGACACAGAGTCTATAAAGATATTGATCCCAGAGCGCAATTAATTATGAATACAGCTTTAGAAAATGGAGTAGGATCTGACTTTGTAAAATTGGTAAACGAAATAAGAGATGAATTTGAGAAACAATCAGGTAAGTCATTGCCGGTGAATATTGACGGAGCGATTGCTGCTGTTTTTTGCGGTTTTGGTTTAAAACCAGAATTAGGCATAGCGGTATTTATCATAGCCAGAGCTCCAGGTTTATGCGCACACTTCATAAATAATTCCTAGCAGTATTCACCTTTGCGAAGCAAAGGCAAGGTTCTTTGAAGCGAGCGGTAAAATTAAACATACCGCGAGCGAAAAGGTCCTTATAATTGCAAGAGCCCCCGGACTTTGTGCTCACTATATAAATAACATTTAGTCATTCAGCGCCCCGCCATCGCGACGAGTGTAATCTTACAGAAAAATCAAGATTGCGACGGAGGAAGCACCTCGCAATGACGCTACGCGTCTCTTTAAGATGACGCCTCCGGATCTCGCTTCGCGATGACAAACTTTTTGCAAACTTAGCAACGATTGGTATAATAAATTAACTCAGGAAGACGGACCGGAGTATCTTATGCTAGTCAAAGGTCTGTCCCTATTATTTCTCGGTATCGGCGTCTTCGTTTTAATGCAGGTTGCGATGCCGTTTATCTCCTTTAAAACATGGGAGATGTTTGGATATGAAAGTGAAAAGAACCTTTTGGATCCCGCGCCCGTTAGTGCAAACGGAAATTTAGCTCCGGACTTTTCAATTGAAACTGTGGATAATTTTCCGGTGATTCTTGCAAAGAATAAGAATCTCAAACCGCCATATTACGAGTTCAAAGTTTCAATTCCAAAAATTGGCTTAAATTCAATAAGCACTCAAGTATACTCTGAGCATTTCGATAAAAATTTAGCTCATCTCCCAGGATCTGCATTACCTGGAGAAAAGGGGAATGCTTTTATAACCGGACATTCAATGCTACCTAATTTATCACCAAAAGGTTCAACTGCTTTTTTTGCAAAATTGCCTGATGTTAAAAAGGGTGATGATATTATCATCGATGCATTAGGACAAAGATATATTTATAAAGTAACTGAATTAAAAATAGTTGACCCAAGCGATATCAGCGTCATTATTCCTCCTGATTCAAACGGTAGATATATTTCGTTGATGACTTGCGTCCCACCAGGGTTTAATACAAAGAGATTGGTGGTTGTTGCAAAGCTTGGAATTTAGCGTTTAGCTCCAACAGGAGACCTAGTGTCAACTTTTGGTAGATTTTTAGGTTGAACATCCGGAGATCTTTGCCGTGAGGTTGTGAGTGACTCCAGATTGATGAAGTGTTTTTCCGGGTCCGAATATCTTTTATCTATTGGCAGCAAATTGTCCTCTTTGGTTAATACCACCCTAAGTGCTTCCACCTGAGCAATAGCCTGATCGATCGATTGTTTAGCTTGTGCAGCATTTTGCTCCTGAGAAGAAGCCCATCTTGGGTCATTAGCAAGTTCGTTAAAACCTTTTGCTCCAGCGAGCTGCTGAAGAATTGTATCTTTTAGCGTATTATCGAAAAGCTCTTTCAATCTTTTGGGGTTAGTTACCATCTCCCAGTCAACTGTTTCGTTAACCGTTTCCACTCCCATATCAACATCCGCATTTTCCATAAAAATATTCTACATCAAAATTTTTACAATTTATAGATCAGATTCTTACTGACTTATAATAAAAACTATGTTATACTCTTGTCGATTATGGCAGTAGGCATAAGAGCAGAATTATCAGGCATAAAAGAAAACCCATATATTCAGACTACATCTGCCCCAGCTAATTTAGATCAAATAGCCGAAAAAATTTTTAAAACCAATTCAGAACTGGTTGGTTTAGACTGGTTAACCAGCAGTGCTAAAAGAGACTTCGACAAGAGAGTGGCATGGGCTACTATACTTCCTGCGGCAGTAGTTATGCTCATGGTTGCGACTGCTGTATATGCTGGTGATAGGCATGATCCAGTAGTCAGGTTAGGTTATAAAGTTGGCTCACGAAGATTTCGTCAAACTAAAATCAGAACCCAAAAACCAGATGCGCAAAGTACCATTGAGGGAATTTTAAGGGATATGGATTATACCGAGGCAAAGCGATCTGGCGCTTTAAGATGTATCCATACTGAAATTGGAAAAAGGTTAAGGAATTGGTCAATAGATGAGCTCCCTCAGGTTCTTGATGTATTGAGAGGAAATATGTCAATCGTTGGTCCCAGACCGCCCACAAGAGACGAGTTCGAAGGTCAAATAGTAAATAATCCTGAGAGGGCAGGCTTTGTTAGAGGCTTAGAAAAAGGGGTTAATTTTGGGGCAACCGGTTTTGGGCAAGTATTTCTAAGGGGCGAGCCACTTCAGACTAGATTAACCTGGGAGGAAGTTTATATGGATTGTGCAAGCATTGATTCAGACAGGAGATTGCTTCTTGCAACCCCACTAGCGGTTGCCTCAAGGCGGGGAGCAAGGTAAAATCAATAAGTCGATCTATGACTTTTAAGCGATTAGCTGAATTTTTTGAAAAACTTGAAGCGACTTCTTCCAGGCTTTCTTTAATTGAAATTTTATCCGATCTTTTTAAAGAAGCTTCGGCAAGCGAAATTCCTATGATTTCATATTTACTTCAGGGAAGAGTGGCGCCTTTTTATGAAGCTGTTGAAATCGGAATGGCAGAAAAGTCTGTAGCCAAATCAATGAGCCGGGTTTATGGCAAAGATGTTGAGGAAATAACAAAGCTGTATGGAAAAGCTGGGGATTTAGGTAAAGTGGCGAGCGAACTAGCGAGCCATCCTGAATTCATTTCAGGATCCAAAAATAGATTCCGGATCAAGTCCGGAATGACAGTTAAGGAAGTATTTGATGCTCTTTTAAAAATCACAACATTTTCAGGAGACGGAACCGTTGAAAATAAAGTTGCCGCACTTTCGGATTTGCTTGAAAAATCATCCGGCATCGAGGCTAAACATTTAGTCAGGGTTCCAATCGGCGCGTCCCGTTTAGGAATTGGCGACCCCACCATTTTAGATGCTTTTGCTCTGGCAAAGTTAGGCGACAAGTCTAAAAGAAAGCTATTGGAAGGCGCATATAACCGGGTTTCAGATTTAGGGTTAATCGGTGAAACTTTATGGAAAGGCGGACTGTCCGCGGTTGAAAAATTAGATGTAACCGTTGGCCGTCCAATTAGGTCCCAGCTTGCGGAAAGACTTCCAAATCCCGAGAGTATTCTAAAAAAGTTTGACGGATTTGCCCATGTTCAAAAAAAGTTTGATGGTTTCAGGGTCCAAATTCATAAAGACGGAAAGACAGTCAGATTATTCTCCAGAAATTTAGAAGAAACAACGCCAATGTTCCCGGATATTATTGAAGGCGTTAAAAAACAAGTTAAAGCGCAATCTGTAATTTTAGATTCGGAAGCACTGGCTTATAATCCTGAGTCAAATGAATTTTTACCATTTCAGGAAACAACTAAAAGAAGAAGAAAGTATGGAATTGAAGAAGCTCAAAAATCTTTGCCTTTAAAAGCTATGGTTTTTGACATTATGTATCTAAATGGAAAATCTTTAATGGACGAAACAGTACAAGAAAGAATTGAAGTTTTGAAAAAAGTAATTGACGGCGATGATGTTTTAATAAAACAGCCTGGGGAAATTACAGACAAAAAAGAAGTGATAGAGAAACAATTTAATGAAGCAATTTCTGAAGGTTTAGAAGGGTTGATTGTAAAGCGCCCCGATTCAAAATACGAAGCTGGTGCCCGTAATTTTAACTGGGTAAAACAAAAAAGACATTCAGCCGGAGAGTTAAAAGACACTGTTGACTGTGTGATTTTAGGTTATGTTTTTGGGAAAGGAAAGAGAGCAGATTTTGGAGCCGGTGCTTTGCTTGTTGGCGTATACGATAAAGAAAAAGATGAATTTGTAACTGTTTCAAAAATCGGAACGGGACTTACAGATGAAGAGTGGAGAGAGATTCATCGTCGGGCAGATAAAATAAAAACAGAAAATAAGCCAGCGAGAGTTGTTTCTGTTTTGGAGCCTTCGGTCTGGATTGCTCCTGAAATTGTAATTGAAGTTTTGGCCGATGAAATAACCAGAAGTCCAATTCATACAGCCGGAAAAGATGAAGAAGGAATAGGCTATGCTTTGAGATTTCCGAGACTTGTCCGTTTTCGAGAAAAAGATAAGAGTGCGGAGGATGCAACTACAGTTAAGGAGCTTAAAGAAATGTTCAAGTTACAATTTAAAAAGTAATTTGCTGTTTTTATAAATTAAATTTTCTAAATCTTTATTGAGTAATTTAGAAACAAAATCCAAAATCTGTTTTAAATCCTTGGGTTCAGGAGAAATGAAAGGGGAGTCGGTTTCTAAAACTAATAATTCCAAAGGAATACTTTTAACAAATTCCTGCTTATTTTTATCTGAAAGAGAGCTTTGCTCATCAGTTAAAACATCACCGTCAACTCCGATAAAAATATTGTGAGATTTTGCAAAATCTAAAAGTCTTTTATCTGGTTCACAAAAATGAAAAACACAGTGGCGCTCTAATTTTTTATTCCAGTTTTTTTCTAAAACCTCTAAAGTTTCTTTGACCGATTCCCGGTTATGAATAATTAATGCCTTGTCGTATTTTGCTGCTAGTTGAATTTGTTTTCCGAAAAAAACTTTTTGAAGATTTATAAGTCGTTCAGAAATTAAATAATTATCATATTTAGTTTTTGTATAAACATGCTTATCCATTCCGGTTTCGCCGATTGCTACAACTTTTGGGTTATTAATTAAAGATTCGAGCTCTGAGATTGCCGCGTCGACCTCGTCTCCAGCACGTCCTTCCTCTGGAAGCCGCAATGACGCCAATGGCGTCTCGACTGTCGCGATGACGGTCATTGCGATATCACGTAGTGAAGAAGCAATCTCAGTTTGCTCATTAAAGGGAAAAACATGATGAGGATGAATTCCGACAGAAGCAAAAACTTCAGGATAATTGTTTGAAATACTTATCGCCTTTCTTGAAGAAATTAAATCAGTTCCAACTGCAATAATTTTTTCAACTCCTGCCTTTTTTGCCCGCTTAATCACTTCATCCCGCGTCCCATCAAAAACTTTAAATTGAATATGCGAATGGGTATCGATCATTTTATTGTAGCTTGCAATTTTACATTTTGGACTCTAATGTATGAATTTACAATATGAGTTTGGTTAAAATTGACTCCGGATGGAAGAAATCGTTAGAAAAAGAATTTGAAGAACAATACTGGAAAACACTGACAACATATATCCGCAATCAATATGGCAATCAGATAATATATCCTTCTGCTGCAAATATTTTCCAGGCTTTTAATCTTTGCCCGTTTGACTCAGTGAAAGTGGTTATAGTCGGGCAGGATCCATATCACGGACAAGGGCAGGCGAACGGATTGGCTTTTTCCGTAAACGATAAAATAGCACTCCCTCCCTCGCTTAAAAATATTTATCAGGAAATCAGAAATGATCTGGGAATTTCGCCGTTATCTTCCGGGGATCTTTCCCGGTGGGCAACTCAGGGAATACTCATGTTAAATAGTGTTCTTACAGTAGCTGCAGGATTGCCTGCATCGCACTCAGGAAAAGGCTGGGAAATATTTACTGATGCGGCTATCCGGTCTTTAAATCAAAACCGCAAAAATATTGTTTATATGCTCTGGGGAAAATATGCTCAAAATAAAGGAGCAGTAATTGATCCAACACAAAATTTAGTTTTGAAATCAGCACATCCTTCTCCTTATTCGGTTTCGATGTTTTACGGGAATCACCATTTCAGCAAATGTAATGAGTATCTCAAAGCTCACGGCAAATCTGAGATCGATTGGCACTGATTTAAGAAGTTGGATTATTTTAAAAACGTCATTCAGAGTCCCGCCAATGGCCGGACGTGGAATCTCTCTTAATCAGGATTGCTACGGATTTTTCAAATCCTCGCAATGACAACTTTTGATTCCGAACTTTTACTCTCGTGATTTTAATGATAAAATCCTTAGAATGAGTGATTCAAAGTTTTTAAGTGTTGCAAAAGAAGCGGCGATTGAAGCTGGTAAAATTGTAAAAAATCACACCAGAGATCTTACTTTAAACGGTAAGGGGCATTATGCGAATTTCGCAACGGAAGCAGACGTAGCATCAGAAAAAAAGATAATTGAAATAATTACTAAAGCTTTTCCGCAGCACAATATTATTGCTGAGGAAAGCGGAATCGTGGATCACCGATCAGAATATTCCTGGGCAATAGATCCGATTGACGGCACAATTCCTTTTGTTGACGGAGTTCCGTTTTTTGGTGTTTCAATTGGACTTTTAAAAAATATGCAGCCCTACCTCGGGGTTATAAATATGGTCGCAATTGATGAATTATTTTGGGCGGAGGAGGGTCAGGGTGCGTTCAAAAATGGTGAAAAAATTGAAGTCAGAAAAGAATCGGATTTAGGGAAAACCACAATAGCTTTAGAATTTGGTCATTCTGGTAGGCAGATGCGGCTCGATAAACATTTCGCCCCTATTGCTGACAAAGTTAGGTATATTTATGTATTTGGATCAGCAGTCAGAGCATTCACCTTTGTAGCTGAAGGAAAAATTGACGGATTATTTATTAAAGCCCATCCCTGGGATTTTGCCGCAGGAACTATTTTGGTTCAAGAAGCTGGAGGAGTTTTTAGTGATCCAAAAGGCGGAATTCCTGATTTCTCAAAAGATGAATTAAATATAATTGCAAGCAATAGTTTGCTTCAGGAGACTTTAATAAATACTCTGGATTTTAAATCTGCTTGATTTAAACTAAATTCACGCGTAGAATACCCAAATTATGCCACAGGGACAGGAATTTTTTACAAGACGACCAGATGCAGAACCTGCAACATTGGGATCAATTATAAACCAGGTGGTTACTCAGCGAGCAATTAGACGGGCTAAATCATCTCGGATAAAATCCTTTTTGCCGGGGGGAAAAGAATCTATCGAAGCAATACTAAGTACTAATAGGGAAGCTTTTAGAACAGCCTTTCCGGTTATAGCAGGAAGTGAATATGAGGAGAGGCTCCTTGATATAACAGAAGTTAGACCCGTAACCTACGCAACAATGAGAAGAACCGAGAGAAGAAGGATAGGGATTGGTCAGGGTTGGATGATTAGTAAATTAGCAGAAGCAGGCCAAAACAGAAGAAATTATGAGAGCGCAACTCTTTCAGTCGTTCCTGGAGTAGACACCCACCTATACCAATACAGGGGCGAAAGACGATTTTATGTCGAACGATCACTTGCAAGAGCAATGGATTCAGAAGATCCTGAAGAACAGTTACAAGCGGTTGTTAATTTAACGGAAGCCTTGACTATTGCTAATTTGAAGCTGCTCAGCGATGAAGTAGTGGTAACCGACTCTAAAGCAGTAAGGCAGCATGTAGCGGCGGATATGAGGGAATTATTAGACGAGCAACCAATTCCAGATAGAAGTAGAAGAAGTATATATATGTCTTATTTGGCAATTGGAAAAACGATCACCCAAAAAGGAGGCTTAACAGTTGTTTATATGGGTAAAAAAAGAGCCGAAGAAGAACAGCCTGATTTTGCAACTGATAGCAATCTAGACGGTCTTGTTCTTCTATATTTAGCAACTAAGGTGCTTGGTGAGGCAGGGCATATATACAGAAACAAGGGGTTAACTACATCCCGGGTAAATGAAGAAGTCAGAGACGAAGTAAGACAAGAAGTAGAGCGAAAATATAATTTAGGATCAAAATCAAGATTATTTTCTAACGACGAAGAATTATTCCTCACATATATTATGGGTGAACTACCGCAAACAGTAAGAGAGTTAACTGCGAAATAGTAATTGTTTTGAAGAACTTGTTATATATTACAACGAAGTTTAAAATCATAAAGATGTATTTAATCGTTGGACTTGGAAATCCTGGAGAAAAGTTTCAAAACACCCGGCATAATTTGGGATTTGATTCGATTGATTTATTCCGCAAAAAAGAAGGATTTGAGAATTGGGGTAGTGAGGAAAAATTTAAAGCGGAGATTGTAAAAAATGAGAGCGTTATTTTGGTTCGTCCTTTAACTTTTATGAATCTCTCCGGTCTGTCTGTAGCAAAAATCGCGAACTTCTACAAAATCTCACCAGATGAAATTATCATTATTCATGATGAACTTGATTTGCCTTTAGGTCATATAAAAATAAGGGTTGGAGGGTCGGACGCAGGGCATCATGGAATTGAGTCAATTATTAAAGAACTGGGAGATGAAAAATTTATAAGAGTAAGGTTAGGAATTGGAAATTGGCACGCAGTTTCAGGTGAACACAAACACGCTCATTTTAACGCTGAAAAATATGTTGTCGATAAATTTCTACCAAGCGAAAACTCGACAGTGAAGGCTTTAGTTAAGAGATCTGTTAAAGCGGTTGAAGCTATAATTAACGAAGGAATTGAGAAAGCCCAAAATCAATATAATGACAAAGGGGCGTAACGAGAATTTAAAATTCAAAATTTATAATTCAAAATTGTTGTGTTTTTCTGTGAAAATGAGTTTTGCAAAGCAACAACCCTCCACTGCGAAGCAGGAGCTTTGCTCATTTTAGCTTTTGCATTTTAACCTTTGAATTTGTACTCTTAAGCATAGATGTTTTTTCAGCACTCATTAATACATAACCGGCATTTCCGTTATTTGGGATCCTTTTATACGCACTCATTAATAAGACTCTTCGGGGTAAACATTTTTCAAATTTTTAGCGGAATATATATTTACCAAACCCTGCTTGGGTTTGGATTTTCGTTGTCTCAGGCAATCTCTTTTACTTCATTAATACTTGCCTTAATTTTTTTAATTCAAATAATCTCAATTCCACCATCCCTTTGGATCATAAATAAAAAAGGTTTGAGATTTGCGGTTTTTTGGGGGAATGCGGCTCTGATTTTATATTATTTTTTTCTGGCGCTTGCCAGACTTGATGCAATTGCATTTTTAATCGCTGCAATATTTGCAGGAATTCAGCTGGGGCTTTATTGGACTGCGTTTCATATTTATTTTGCCGAGTTAAGTGATGATAACAAGCAGGGAAGAGAGATTTCGCTAAACGCTTTTATGGGATCGATTGTAGCCATTGGGGCGCCATCTTTTGGAGGGCTTATTATTATTAACTTTGGATACCCGGCTGTTTTTTTAGTAGTTTCACTTTTAATGGGAATGGCGATGATCCCTCTTAAAAACTTACCAAAGCAGGATGACCGGGTTCCTTTTGATATTGTAAAAACAATTCTTTTGCTTTCCCCGAAAAAGGAAATAAAAAGCTTATCGGCATTTTCCGGAGTTGGGATAAGTCAGATAACAACTCAAATCTTTTGGCCGATATTTGTTCTGCCGATTATTGCGGGAATAGAAGAGATTGGGTTTCTAGGCTCGATAATCGCTTTATTTGGTTCAATTTCCGCAATCAGCTTAGGACTGTTAATTGATAAGTTTGGGGCAAAAAAAGTTTTAAGTGTTATCTCGCCTTTAGATTCAATCAGTGGCTTAGCCCGGCTTTTTGTTAATACTCCGTTTCAGGTATATGGAATTTCAACAATTTCCTCAGCTGTCTCGGAAGGCCAGTTTATTGCCTTAGACTCTCTGGCATACCACCGGGGCCGGGAAAGCAACATAGTTGCAATTATAGTGCAAAGAGAGGTAGGATTAGCGTTAGGAAGATTTATTTTCCTGATTATTTTAGGATTATTGTTTTGGTTTGGATTACCTATAGCAGTAGTTTTTGTGATTGCAGCTCTAACATCACTTCTAACCAGGCTTTATCCGGAAAAGATATAAATGGAAATTTTAGGCTATATTTTATTTTTTACATTTTTAGGAAGTATGGGTTCCTTACTCGGAGGACTGGTTTTACTTAGGAGTAAGTCAATCGCCGAAAAAGTCTCGCACTATCTTTATTCGTATGCAGCGGGTGTTTTATTGGGCACCGCATTTTTAGATCTGCTTCCTGAGGCAAGTGCCGAATCAGGAGATACAAATATTTTTCTTTGGACATTAGTCGGCATGCTTTCTTTTTTTCTTCTGGTAAGATTTATTCATTGGTTTCATCATCATGATGATCACACGAAAGGGGGAACTGAATCGACAGTTCCTTTAATAATAATTGGTGATACAATTCATAATTTTATTGACGGGGTGGCAATTGCAGCAACATTTTTAGTCAGTATTCCCCTGGGGATTTTAACTACAATTGCGGTTGCAGTTCATGAGATTCCTCAGGAAATTGGTGATTTTGCAATTTTACTAAGAAAAGGGCTAAAGCGAAGTCGCGTTTTATGGATTAATATTTTAAGCGCCTGTGCTGCATTTGCAGGTGCAATTTTAATGTTTTATCTTCAGGATTATCTTGAGGGGTCGCTGCCCATATTTCTGGCTTTAACTGCCGGATTTTTTATATATATCGCTTCATCAGACTTAATTCCTGAAATCCATAAACAGGATAATCAGAGATTGGCATTTATTGAAAGTATATTATTGATTTTGGGGTCTGGTACGGTTTTTATTGTCGCAAAAGTTATAGAAAGTTTTGGTCTTCATGTCTGAGCAGATAATTTCAGAAGTTGACGATAACGGTAAGTTTATAAAGTATATCCCCAGAATGTTGGGGCATACAGGAAATGGCAGAAGACATTTAGGAATAACAATTTTAGTTTATAACTCGGAGGGCCAGTTACTTCTTCAAAAAAGAAAACACATGGTGTTTGATAATGTTTGGTGTTTTACTGCGGATACACATCCTTACAGACTTAGAAGCGGTGAAGCTGAAACTGTTGATGAAGCTTCAAAAAGAGCACTAAAAGAAGATTTTAATATTGAAAATATTTCTTTGGAAGATCTTGGATCATTTAATTATTTTGCGATTGATGGGAAGTATTGTGAGAATGAATACTGTGCAATGATGATTGGGGAGTATGATGGTGAAATTAAAATGAACCCTGAAAATGGATATGATTTTGAATGGATGGATAAAAAAGATTTTATTAGAGACTTTAAAGAAAATCCGGATAAATGGGCGCCATGGGTTTTGGGCGGAATAGAAATATTAAAAGAAAAGGGATTTTTTGATGGAGTATGACGGCGAGCTCATTGATATTGTCAGTGAAAATAATGAAGTTATTGGAAAAGCTACAAGAGGAGAAGCTCACAGAAAAGGATTAATTCACCGGGCACTTTCTGTTTTAGTTATAAGCTCAAAAGGTGAGCTATTGCTTCAGCAAAGATCTGCAAGTAGATCAATTCATGCTCTCTCTTGGGATCTTTCAACCTCTGAACATGTTCAATCAGGTGAAGCATTTGAAAGTGCAGGAGAAAGATCTTTAAAAGAAGAGCTTGGAATCACTGCGAATGTTATTAAAGCCAGTAGTCCAAAATTGCAAAAAAGAGAATACCATTTGAAAAGCGAAATGGTTTATGAGAATGAGATAGTTCTATCTTTAACAGCAAATCATGAAGGTCCTTTTAAACCAGATCCGAATGAAGTTGCACAGGTTAGTTTTTTTTCTGTTGATGAAATAGAAAAAATAATTGAATCCGGAGAAAAATTTACACCTTGGTTTATTGACGAATGGGAGAATGTTAAATCGTTAATCGTTAATCGTTAATCGTTAATCGTTAATCGTTAATCGTTAATCGTTAATCGTTAATCGTTAATCAGTTTTAGAATAAATGCTTATCTGAAAGTTTCGTCCCATCTCCCGGTTCGTTTATTATAATTTGTTTTACTTCAGGAATTTCTTTAAGTTTCTTTCCTAATTTTTTTACATCCCTCTTTTTAGTTATTAAATGAACATCCTGACCGGTGTTGACAGTAAAGTATACTGTGAGACCTTCATCCCGCCACTTTTTTGTAAGCTTCATGATTAAAAGCGAGTTAGGGTTCAAATAAATTAACGGTGGGTTTTGAGTCATATAAATCGAGTGGAGCTCTAATGCTTCCTGCTCAATAAATTCCCCTAATTTGGTAAAGTCTTTTTTCTCTATAATTCTTTTTAGTTCTTCGTTTTTCTTTTTCATTCTCGCAACTCTTAACTTGAGAAAAGGAGAAGAGTCGGCATTTTCCTGTCCCTCAGAAGTCGGGACTTCTTTTCGGTTTCTCGAAACAACGGCGACTACATCTGCGATATCCCAATGATCTTTAGGAAAAATTGTTTTAGCGTAAGAAGTTTCACTTGTATCTCCGTCCATCCATTCTACAATTCCAGACGGAATTGATCTGCAAGATGATCCAGATCCCTGGCGGGCTAAAATAGATAATTCTTTTTCAGATAAATTGAGAGCTGCTGCGCTAGCTGCTGCGACAGTCAAAGCAGCAAAACCAGAAGCGGATGATGATAAGCCGGTTCCGGTAGGGAAAGAATTAACTGAAATCACTTTTGCAAATGTTTCAATTCCGGCGAGGTTTCTGATCCGGTCTAAATGCTTTGAAACTTTTGCTGCTTCTGTATCAAGTTTTTCATTGTTTATTATTATATCATCTGCTTTTAATTTTTCATCAAACTGCACTGTTGTAGTTGTTAGTAAATTTGATAAAGTCATGGAAATTGAACCATTTATAGGAAGACGCAAAATTTCATCTTTGCGTCCCCAGTATTTTGTAAAAGCAATATTTGACGGCGCAATCGCAGTTGTTTTCATTTTTCTATTCTAACTCCTTCTGCATTTACTTCAACTTTTAAAACTTGTCCGCCGACTTTTTTAATAGCATTTTCAATC
The DNA here is from genome assembly GCA_021731695.1 of Candidatus Daviesbacteria bacterium. GTDB lineage: Bacteria > Patescibacteriota > Microgenomatia > Daviesbacterales > UBA10151 > JACPKO01. The sequence goes on from JAKFWZ010000078.1 coordinate 28,262, forward strand.
GCAGATTTTTTTGATGGGGAAGTGAGAGCAATCATACAATCACCAACTCCAGCTCCTGATAATTTTGCACCAAACGCACCGGCATCTCTTGCGGCATTAATCATATCGTCCAATTTTTTAGAACTGACCCCTATTTTGAAAAGATGAGTCTGGTTTAGATTCATAAAATCGCCTGCCTTTTTGTAGTTTTCATCAACTAATGCATTTTTCCCAAGCATCACGACCTTTTCTATTTCGTTAAATATATGAGTATAAAATTCAGGCTTCTTCTTAATTTTTTCCTGAAGCTGTTTAACTATTGTGGGTGTATCCGCCTTAGTTCCTGAGTATCCAACTACAAGGGAAAAGTTTTTTAAATGAAGCGGCTTTATCGCTTTTCCGCCAGTTAGAAAATAGATGGTTCCGCCATAAATGGCAGCGGCTATATCAAATCCTGAACCAACTCCGGCAATTTCCAGAACTGTCTTATACGATAAATCAAAAATTTCTTTGTTAGACAGATTTAAATTTGAAATTTCAGATAGTGCTTTAATTGCACAAACCGTAGAAGCAGAGGAGGAGCCAAATCCAAAAGTGGATTTAAAATCAGAAATTGTTTTAAATTTAAAGCCTGACTTTTGAGGATATTCTTTAATGAAATTTTTTAATGCAATCTCTGTAAATTTTGCTCCTTTTGGAATGTCGCCTTTGCCTAAATCAAAAATCTTTTTTTTGTAACCATCTATTCCAACATCTGGCGCATCTAATTCGAAATATGGTGCTTCAATAGTTGTTAGTTGAAGCTTCAGCCTTTGATCAACAGCAGTAACGATACAAGGTCTATTGTAAACAACAGCATGTTCTCCAAAAAGCATTAATTTGCCGGGTGCTGAAACAGTAATTTGGTTTTTCATATTGTGATTGAATAATAATCGTATTTGTTTTTCTTTGCAAATTCTACTATGGTATTTGGATCTTCGTGAAAGGCTAAAATCATTCCCGAACCTTCTTTGATTCCACCAGCGCCAGATATTTTTCCTGCTCCGCCTAGCGTTTCGATATTGTGAATAATCTGTTTAGCGGCCTCACCAACAACTCCAAGTTTTTCCAGATTTCTTTCAGCTTTTTTTATTATTTTAATAAACTTCTCCTGATCTCCCTTTTTTAAAACTTTTGCCATTCGAGTTGCTAATGCTCCCTGGGATTGAAAAATACCAATTATTTCTGATTGCGACCTTGCATAATTATCTTTGACTAATTGAAGCATTTCAGCTGTTGTCTCAGCTGGTTTTCCTGAATTAATCAAAACCAGATTCGCTATCTCTTCCGGGATTTTAAATCCAAGCGGTTTAATTTTATTTGTGGTCTTACCCTTTCTGAATAGAATAATTCCTGATTGTAAAACTGCGGCCAAATCTCCACCAGACGGATTGCCGTGAAATATTTTTTCTCCCTCGATAGCGATGTCAAAAATATCTTTTTCTGTATAATCAATTTTTAAAAACTTTAGTAAACAAATTGCAAAAGCTGAAGAAAGCGAGGCGGAAGTTCCGAGACCGGAGCCGACTGGTATTTGTGTTTTATCTATTTCTATTTTATACATGGGAATTTCCACCCCAAATTTTTCTTTGATCTTTTTCTCAATAGAATTTTGCAATCTATAAATTGCATCATCATAATGAACAATCCCTAAAATTTCTTTAGTCTTTGATTTAGTTATTTTTGCTGAAAGATATAAATTAACCGAAGCTAAAATTGCTGGTTTTCCGTATACAACACTATGCTCACCGATCAAATGAATTTTCCCTGGGATTGATATTTTAATCATATTAATGAAGCACCACGGGCTTACGCCCGTGGTTTCTTCTAGCTTCAAGCGGCTAAGGTCGCTTGTCCTCACACTACGTGTTCGGAAAATCTTCATCCGCGAGCTAATGCTCGTGGTTTTAAGATTTGTCGCTATAAACCAATAACCCAATATAACAAATAAAGCCAATGTCCAATAAAGTCGCAACAAAAATAATTAGGAATTGGTTTATTGGGTTATTTATATATTGGTTTATTATTTTATGGCGGGCCTCACTTTAACTATATATTCAATAATTTCCGATGGATTAACTTTTTTACCTCTTCTTATAACAGTCACAACTTTTAAATTTGGTTTTAATGAAGATTCTTCACAATCAACAATTTGAGCTGGCATTTTTTCTCCGTTTTCAAATTCAACAATACCAGAAATATACGGAATAAAATCTTCAAAGCCTAAAGGAGGTACTGAAATTTTTGTCCACACCAAAAGTTTACCCGTTCTATTAAGGTACTTATTTAAAGTTTTATGGTGTCTCCAGACTTGTGATGGGTTAGTCATTTTGTAATATATGTACGGCGACTGTTGCACCTGTTCCTCCGACATTTTGCGTTAATCCGATTTTCGGATTCTTAATTTGTCGGTTTACCGCAGTGCCTTTTAATTGTTCATAAACTTCAATAATTTGTTTCACACCAGTTGCACCAACCGGGTGACCGCAGCCCTTAAGGCCTCCTGAGGTGTTAACTGGCAGATTGCCGCCAAGCTTTGTTATTCCGCTCTCAATAAATTTTCCGCCATCACCTTTTTTGCAAAACCCTAAGTCTTCCATTGCCAGAATTTCAGCGATTGTAAAACAATCATGCACTTCGAGTAAGTCAACTTCTTTTTGAGTAATGCCTGCTTGTTCGAAGGCTTTTTTAGAAGCCCTTATTGTTGCTGATATTTCATTCAAGTTTTTTCTTTCTGATAGTCCGACAGAATCACTTGCGACAGCACTGGCACTGATGTAGACATCTGATGGTTTGGAAGAGCTTAATACAACAGCAGCAGCCCCGTCAGTAATGGGTGATGAATCAAAAAGTGTTAAAGGGTCAGCGATCATTGAAGAATTCAAAACTTTATCAACAGAAATTTCAAAAGAGTATTGGGCTTTAGGATTTAAAGAAGCATGATAGTGATTTTTTACTGCAACCGAAGCCAGCTGTTCTCTCGTTGTTCCATATTTTTTCATATGAGATTTTGACATCAATGCATAAAGAGCGGGAAAAGTTAGACCGGATTGTCTCTCGGCTTCCGAGGCTGCTCCCATTAGAGCTGTACCGATTTCTGAAGTTGATAAATCTGTCATTTTTTCAACACCAATAACTAAAACATTTTCATAAAGTCCGGATAAGACTCCGGTAACTGCCTGATGAACCGCAACGCCCCCTGAAGCACAGGCTGCTTCAACATGAGCGCTCGATGTATTAATTCCGAGCTTTTGTGCAACAAGCGCCCCCAGATGATCCTGACCGCTGGCTTTTCCATATAACATGTTTCCGACAATCACTGCATCAATCTGACCTGCTTTTAATCCAGAATCTTTTAAAGCTTCTGATCCCGCATCATATGCCAGATCCAAAAGTCCTTTATCCCAAAGTTCGCCAAATTTTGTAATACCGGAACCAAGTATGTTTACTTTCATAATTTAAAATTTTTAAACGTACCCTTTCGACATTAATATTTTTAGTAGATAAGAGTAGTTAATATATTCTTTATTTTTGATTTGATCTGCAACCTTTGTTTTTTTCTTCTTTTGATAAGCAGTGATTAGGGGAGTAGCTTCCAGGATAAAAGCGTCGGATCCGGCTCCTGATCCGTAACTACATAAAAATATTTTTTGGTTTGGTTTAGCGATATCTAAAACTGCAGCTAATCCTAAAAGAGAAGAGGCAGAGTAGGGGTTGCCGATATCCTCAACTTTAAAACCTGCTTCTAATTGTTCTTTTTTAAAGCCTAATTTTTTTGCCACCTCTTTTGGGAACTTACTGTTTGGCATATGAAAAACAACATAATCAAAATCTGAGGGTTTCGTCTTGGTTTTTTCCATCAAATGAGTTGATGCACTCATTACATGAGTGAAATACGCCGGATCTCCGGTGAATCTGCCTCCGTGTGAGGGAAATTTTTGTCCGTCGCGTCTCCAAAAATCCGGTGTATCGGATGAATAGGATGTTGATTCGATTACATTGGCGATGACTTTCTTGCCGCTTCCTAAAACGGATCCTTCAGCTCCTTTTGGGTTCTTGCTAGTTGAATCGGAACCCAAAATAAAAGCGGCGGACGCAGAAGCTGCCGTGTATTCTAAAGCATCCCCGGGTTTTGCTTGTGCAACATCGGACCCAATCACTAAACCGTATTTATTTTTCTTAAGTTCATCCATCATGGAGATAAGCCTCATCGCTGCGGTTGCGGCTTTGCAGGCAAATTGAGTGTCGATAGCCAAATAGTTGTGCGGAAGACCCAATATTTCGCCAACGATAGTAGAAGTAGGTTTTACTGCATATGGGTGAGATTCTGAACCAACCGCTAAAGCTTTAATGTCGGCCAAGGGGATTTGACCAGATTCGATTGCAGCCATACCTGCTTCGACAGCAAGTGTCGTGGCGTCCTCGTCCAGTGAAGCTACGGATTTTTCACTGAGCCCTAAACCTCTTTCGATTTCTCCGGCATTCTTATTCCAGAAATTCGCAATTTCAGAAATCTTAACGCGATATTTAGGAATGTAAGTTCCGTATGAAATTATTCCAATCATGTTTAATATTTAATAAACCAATAAACCAATAAACCAATTTCAAATAAAATTGCCTTGGGACTTCGTCTAAAACCAATTCCCAATGCGCTCCAATCTTATTGAAATTTGTATATTTGACATTGGTTTATTTGTATATTCTAGCGTCCTTTCCTTCCAAGTTTAACATGCGAACTTGCCAGGGTGCCTTCTGAAAGTGAAGCAAGTAGTGAGAGTTCGCCGGCTAAAACTGAAGCGGCTATAACTTCAGAAAATTCTAGCACATCTTGAGCACCAATTATATTTAGAGCCTCTTTTTGCGAAGGCAGATTGGTTCCTCCGCCGACGGTCCCAACCATTAAGGAGGGGAGATAGACAGAGAAATATAAATCACCTTTTTCTGTAACTTCTGCACTGGTTACTCCTAAACTTCCTTCAACAATTTGTCCCAGGTCCTGTCCCGTTGCAGCAAAAATTGCAGCAATTATATTTGCAAAATGTGCATTAAATCCAATAGATCCGGCCATTGCCGAACCCGTTAGAACTTTTCTATAAACTAAGTCAGCTATTTTTTCAGGTGTGGTTTTTAAAATCTCGCGAACGACAGATTTTTTAAGTGTGCAATCTGCCCAAACCATTTTTCCCCGACCTTCTATAAAATTCAGCCAAGCCGGTTTTTTATCAATATCATAATTTCCTGAAATAGAAATGCAACTTGATCCGGTATTTTTTTCAATAAACGGGATAACATCAGTAACAGCGATAGTTGCCATATTCATTCCCATTGCGTCTTTTGAATCAAAAGAAAATCTCACAAATAAATTTTTCCCTGCAAGGCTGGAAGTGATTGTATTAAGTTTTAAATGAGAAGAGGTGCTTTCGCAAATCTTGGCAATTTTTCCGAAATTTCTCCCCAACCATTTTTTTATTTCAAAAGAGTGAGTGATGCCACGGGTTTTAAAAACCGGACTTCTGGTTACACCAACATTTTGGATTTCGACAGAAGCTCCTCCTGAAAGAGCTACGGCTTTGCAGCCTCTTGAAACGGAAGCAACTAAAGCGCCTTCTGTTGTGGCGAGGGGAATGTAATATTTGCGCGTGGCTTGTGGCGCGTGGCGAATGGAAATTGGACCTGCAATTCCCAGAGGAATCTGAACAGAACCGATTAAGTTTTCAATATTTTTACCATTTACAGATTCCTCTGAAAAGTTAAAACCGGAAATTGCATTAAGATTTATTTTAAGCTCTGATTCTAAAAAATCTTTCCTACTCGCAGCTGTTTTAAAATCGCGAAGACTTTTGCTCATAAGCGAGATGTCATTCTAACAAATCTGTGCGCAAATGGGAAATTTGTGTTACAGTATCGGGCATGGATTTTACAGAGTTCTTAAAACTAAATTCAAAAAAAATTGATGAAGAAGTTGCAGAAATATTGCAGAATGAATTGGTATTCACTAAGAGATTAACCCCTCAGCTTAATGAATTTAAAAAAGCATCAATAGGCGGAAAAAGAGTTAGAGGAGCACTGGTATTGCTGGGGTATAGAATTGCCGGTGGAAAAAATTCTAAAGAAATTCTAAAAGCCTCAGCAGCTTTTGAAATCTTTCAAACTTCAATTCTTGCACAAGATGATGTAATCGATAAATCTTTAACCAGAAGAGGGAAAAAATCCTTAGCAGCTTCTTTGGGAAATGATCATAAAGCTTTAGCTGATACGATTTGTCTAACAGATCTGGGATTTTTTATATCATATAAAACTCTGGCTCTGCTTAAAATTGAGGAAAAATATAAGAATCAGGCGATAGTGCACTTTTCTGAAATGTCTGTGAGTACTGGTTTAGGTGAAATGCTTGATGTGGAGATTTCAATGAATAATGACATTAGTGAAGGCGAAATTTTAGAAGTGGCAAAGCTCAAAACTGCAATTTATACAATTTCCGGCCCCTTAGTGTTAGGGGCAATTCTTGCCGGAGCTAAAGATAAGCTAATTGAAGAACTTGAAAATTTTGGAGAGAATTTAGGAGTTGCATTTCAAATTCAGGACGACATATTAGGAGTTTTTGGAACTGAAAAAAAAACAGGAAAATCAGATACCTCAGACATAGAAGAAGGGAAGAAAACACTACTCTTAAGTCATGCGCTAGAGAATGCAAAAGTTGAGTCTAAGAGGACTCTGGTAAAAATCTACGGCAGTAGTAATATTGATAAGTTGGATTTAGAACAGGTTAAAAAGATTTTTACTGAAACAGGAAGTCTTGATTACGCAAAAGCCAGAGCTGAGGATTATTTTAGCAAGGCAGAAAGCACATTGAAAAATCCGCAACTTGATGTTTTAAGAGATCTGATTGATTTTATTGCCAAGCGGGAAAGTAGTGGGCTTCAGCTGGCGAATAAACAGAAATCATCCCGCGCCGCAAGAGGAGCCGCGGACTTAATTCCGCGGAGACTCATTAAAAAAAGGAAAAAATGACTGAAAATTATATTCCAAAACACATAGCAATAATTATGGATGGAAATGAGTCTTTTTCGAAGCCTCTTTCCTGGCGAATTCTATGAGTATTAATAAACAACCAAGCGAAGAATTTGTTCCTAGACATATTGCCATCATAATGGACGGAAATAGGCGCTGGGCGCGGGTTAGGGGACTTGAGGATATCGAGGGACACGAGAAAGGTTCAGAAACTTTGGAAAAAATTGTAGAAGCCGCAGCCAAAGCGGGTGTTAAAACACTTACGGTTTATGCACTCTCAACAGAAAATATAAAGGAGCGAGCTAAAAGGGAGATGGGGGGATTATTTAATTTAATGAAATCTTCTTACAACAAAAAAATAAAGAAGATGATGAAAAACGGGGTGCGGGTAGAAATCTTAGGAGAATTAAATGGTTTGCCTTCTATAATAAAAAATGTAATTAATGAAATCAGAAAAACATATATAGATAACGAAGCGATTAAATTAAACATTGCCCTAAATTATGGAGGCAAGAAAGAGCTAGTTGAGGCAGTTAAGGACTTAATAAAAGAAGGAATTGATTTAAATGAGCAAAGCTCGAAACTTAAAGAATATGTTTCTAAATTAAGCGAATCTGATATCAGTAAAAAACTTTATACTAAAGGAGATACTGATCCCGAACTTGTCATCAGAACCGGCGGAAGGATTAGACTTTCAAATTTCTTACTCTGGCAGACTGCATACTCAGAGCTTTATTTTACAAAAACTCTTTGGCCGGATTTTGATGAAAAAGAATTTAAAAAAGCACTTAGCTGGTACAAAAGACAAAAAAGAAATTTTGGGAAGTAAAATCCATTGACATAGTGTACGCTTGTCAATATTATTAACTCATGAACACTGTAAAAGTATCCGCCACCAAAGCTAGGAATAATTTCTTCGAACTTTTAAATCAGGTCGTACTTGGTGCCCGCATAATCATTGTGAAAGATAGAAAGGAGATTGCAGTCCTATCTCCTAAAAAAAACAAAACTGACTGGAAAGCGCTTCGCCTGGCGACCAAAAAATCACACGGAGCTTTAAAAGACTACGATCCAGAAGATAACCCGCTTAGGAAAACAGGAGCGGCTGACTTCTTGGGTAAATGGGACACCAAAGATTACAAAATAGGAGGTTAGTTTCACTGAAATTAGTACTGGACACTAGTATATTGATTGACCATCTAAGAGGTGGTGATAAGTGGAAACGCATTCTAAGCGAGCTCGAAGAAGATACCGAAATCTATATATCTTCCATAGTGCTCTTTGAATTATATTCAGGAAAAAGTAGTCAGAATCCACAAATTTCCAGCAAAATCCAACAACTGGTCAAAAATTTTCAAAAAATAGAAATTGATGCCTATTTGGCGCAAAAAGCTGGAGAGCTTTATCGGGATATGAAACAGACTATTCAAATCCCAGATTATATAATAGCTGCCAGTGCATTGGAAATTGGTGCTCAAGTTGCAACTTTAAACAACAAAGACTTTGAACAGATCCCCGGTCTTAAACTATATTCAGTAACATAAAATCCTCTGGCTGGATTTTGATGAAAAGGAATTCAAAAAAGCCCTAAGTTGGTATGAGCCTCTGGGGACTCCTCTTCGCTTCGCCCGTAGTTTCTCTTCCTGCCCGCCTTCGGCGGGATTCGCCTACCGGCGAAGCAAACTTCATCCAGGACGCACATCCGTGGTTTTCGTTTGAAGGAATAAAAAACAAAAAAGATGGAAATGAGGAACTATAAAAAGAGGTAAAGTTAGGTCTAAGGCTGCTTTGCTGATTTTGAGGATTCGCTTGCTCCCATTTCAGCGGGTCTGAACAAAGCTGCTGACCCGGAGGCGGTTGGGATAGGAGGCGGGGCCTTGTATGGGACATTGTATATAATTGAAGATATCGTAAACTTATCCTCAACCATATCTAGGTTTACTGTAAGTTGTGTATTTAAATCAATTGACTCTGGGTCAACGTCTGGGATTTGTTGGTTATCTGAAGTAGTTTTATTTATATAAAATGTTTTGCCTGTTTCAAATGCTCCTTCAGTGCCGTTTTGGTTTTTGACAGTAATCCATTTTCCGTCAACTTTTACAACTTTTCCTTCAATCGCGGCCGATTGTCTGGAAAAAACAGGTTTAGCTTTTAGGTTTTCCGGAGTCAATTTATTAGAACCTAAATTCATCCCCAAAATAAGACCAAAAATAATTCCTACAATTAACCCAAGTAAAATTTTCGCAATTTGAAAGCTTTTGCTCGATGGAATTTTTTGATTTATATTAGGTTGGACATAAGGGCTTTCCGAATTCATATTTTTTTCTCAAGCGCCTCGATCCGAGCTTTTAGCCTGTCGTTTTCAAGTTTAAGCTCTTGGATTGCCTTTGTCGTGTATGGAATTACATCTCTATAATCCATAGAATAATATCCGCTGCCCTCCATATGTACACTTCCTGGCAGGATTGGCAAAGCATCCTGGGCAATAAATCCGCTGGCATTCTTTCTGCCGTCCAGATAATCAAATGTAGCGGGTTTTAGTTGGGCAACTATTTCAAGGCCGCTATTGTCACCTTCCAGATAGCGGATATTTTCTTTTAACCTTTTGTCTGAGCCGCAATTCCCCATACTGCCTGAATTTGTGAAACATTGAGGATTGGAACCTGGTGCGTTCATAGCCGGATCTTTGAAATCTCCAGTACCTCCAGCTAATATAATACTTCCGACTACAGAGAGTTTTTCAGAGGGATTTGTATCTCCAATCCCTACATTACCCAGTACATCATTTAATACAATATTCCTCCAGGCAACACCAGGTTCGTGGTATCTAATGGCAAAATAGGGGGGCACAGGCGACGACGGGGTCACTGCAAACATCTCCAGCCCTTTTGTATTATTAATAGCAGGGGTTCCTAAAAAGATATTCCCTATTCCGGCACCCGGGTTGATCCTGGCGCTGCCGCAGACCATAAACGTAGCCCCGCCTCCCAGAGCTCCTCCACACCCCGCTCCTGATGGAGATCCGGAGTCGAATCCGTGCTGCATATACACAGGTTTATTGAATGCACGTACCCAACTAGAATCCGTCATCCACCAGCCACCTGCATAAGTTTCGTTATACCAGCCAGCAGCCCCATAACTTCTATGCCAGCCTCCTCCCTGATCGATCACAGTTCCCGCACTCATTGTTAAAGCTCCCTGAATAAGTGCATTTCCATTTACATCCAATGGCTGACTGGGGTTTATAGTTCCTATACCGACCCTTTTAGTAGTTGGATCAACATATAAAGTTTCTCCGGCCCTGATTTTTCCGATATTCGTACCCGGATCACCAGGAAAGTTTAAGTAGAGTTCTCCTTGGGCATTAATTACAAGATGAGTATTCGTTCCTCTAATATAGTTAGTAGTAGTTGAAAATCCGTTATCAGTGCGTATTTGTAAGAGATTTTGGAGACCAGTCAAGTTAAGTTGTTCAACTGATAGGGTTTTGAGGACTGAGTTGGCACTGGGATCAAGATTATATGCAGCATTATTTAAATCTATCAGACTGCGGATTCCGGCTGCTCCGCCTGGGGTCAGTTGAAGGCTCTGCCCACTGGTTGCACCATTCCCCTGAAGGTAAAAATTTAAATTGGGAGGACTCGCAGTATCTCTGCTGGTTACCCAGTCTTGATTGTTGGTCTGAGCGAAACTCACGCTGCTTAAGCTCAAGACCGCTGCAAATCCCAGAAACAAAATTGAAAAAAAAGCATACATGATTTTAAATGGAAATTTTATATCTATAGTTTCGAATTTATACATGTCTTAATCAAAACAGAAAATTAATACTTATGTCAACTAATCTGTTTTTTGGTCGGTTTCATCTGAATATTCCAGAACTCGATTTACCCGGTTAAATAACTTCAGGTCCTTTGCCATAGGCAACCTGAGATTATTAAATTGCTTATAGTCCAAGATCTGTCAGGAGGAGGATTTAATAGTACTTCCGTACAAATAGGAGGGGGGAGAGGTGTGGCTGAAGGATAGGGGGTGCTGGTAACGCCGGGGATAGTATAATGCTGGTCTTCGGTTGTAATAATCAAATCCTTTGTAAATATCCCGCCTCTTAAAAGATATAAATACTTGGCCTGTTTATTTACTACTTCGGCAGGCTGGACATTTACCGCAAGGCTTCTAATGAACTGGATTGCACTCGCAGAGCCCAGATCGGTTTTGTTTAGGGAAATTAAGCTGCCGTTGATTACGAGTTGCTGGGTTGAAGGAGTATTTACACAGCCTGGGCCGGTTACATACGAGGAGCAAATATATCCCGTAGTACTAGGCAGAGGTAGTCCATTCCCGGTTGAAATTAATACAGCATTAACCTGAGTAACGTTTGAATAAATATTTATATTGTCCCGGACTATAAAGACTAAGCCCGAATTCATATCGGCATTGGCATAGGTGATATTCCCTGTGATGTTTAAATCTCCCTGGACAAAAATAACCTGAACTCCTGTTCCCGTACCTGTTACATTATTGATAGTTAGGGTGTTGGGTTGTAAATAAACTCCACTTCCTGCAGGAAAGTTTAAGGTTTGTACCGGACTTTGGGGAGGCGCTGTAGTTTTTTTCGCCGCCGATCTGTTTAGAGCATAGAACTGGTCTTCAAGATCCTGATAGGTTGGAACTTTGAAATCCCGGTATTGAGCATTGTTTCCGGTAACGCAGATCTGCCCTGGATTCCCGGTGTTCCCGGTTGAGCCGCCGACTGCTGAAATTAACCCTTCATTTAAATCACTTAGGAGGCATTGAGCAAAAACCTTGGAATCAGTTTTTGATAACAGATAAACATTATAAAAAGTGGTCACAGCAAGTACAAAAAGCAGGAAAAATTTTAAAATATCAAGCCATTGCCGGTTCATTTTTCAGGAAGTATGAGTCGGTACATTTTAAGGTATATTAATAAATTCATTGGTGTGGACATCGCCTCCGGTTGTTTTAAGGAAAGGCTTCTTAAGCTTAATAAAAAAGTTTCTGGTTGTAAATTGAGTCTTTAAAGGGTGTACTGAGGTCAGATTTGTAAGAAGTTGATTAACTTCAGCGCCGGATAGTGCTTTGTTATACAATCTAAATTCATCAATTCTTCCGTTAAAGTAACCATTAAAACCATTTCCCAAGTAAACCGTTGCTGCATTAGCCTGAACCGCAACGCCGCCAGTATAAGTACCTACTAAAGCTCCATTAAGATAAAACGACCAGGTGCTTGAATTTGATAAGGTGACTGCTACATGATTCCATGTATTCAGGGGAAAGGCAGTGGTTGCCCTGTAATTACCATCAACATAAAACCTCAAGCTATTATTTGCATTTTGCACCAGTATAAATGGACCGCCCGAAGTTAGAGAATTAGCCCACTGGAAAATCCCCTTCGTGCCTGATTCTGAAGGTGCATTAAACCAGAAAGATACAGTTGTATTGCTCAGTGAAGTCCCGGAAATATTAGCAGAAACATAATCATTCGCTCCATCAAAATTCCCGGCATTGGCAAACCTACCTGTTGTGACAGTATTAGCTCCATTAGCAGCAGTGCCATGATTAGCATTAGGTCCCGAATCCTTAACCTCACCAGCAGTTCCGTTCCAGCTGCCCTCATTCATACTCCAGTGAACCATCAGGGGATCAGGAGTGGTATTAATTGTAGAAGTTTTAAGTACATTAATCTCTGATCCCGTAAGTAATTTGTTATATATTCTGACATCATCAAGTCTTCCCCTGAAAAAGCCGTTGTTAAATTGTTTACCAATCTGGGCTGTATCCCCGGGAATGTGAGTAATATTTGCAGTTCCGGTATTCTGGACGCTGCTCAAATTCCCGTCAACGTAAAATGACACTGTTCCTGCGGCTCTATTCCAAACACCGGCCAGGTGGTACCACTGGTTTAAGTTTAAGGAAGTGGTATCCGTATACCATCCCCTTACGCCGCCGTCGTTATAGGCATAGGCCAATTTTTGGTCTGAGCTTCCGGTGCCTGAACTTAAAATACCCCATTCATAACCGGCATTGCTTATATTGCTGGATCTGGCAAATATTATTCTGACACCGGTGTTATAGTGAGCCGTTAAATAAACCCAGGTTGATAAGGTATGATTCTGAACTTGAAGCGAAGGGCCAGTTCCAAGAGAGATAATATCATTGCTCCCGTCAAAACTGCCCGCCCGGCCAAATTTACCTGCAGATATGGTTGTAACCCCTCCCTGAGCTGTTCCGTGATTATTATTTGCAGTTGAATCGGGAACTTGTGGAGCGGTTCCAGTCCAATTAGCTTCATCAAGCGCCCAATAACCTGCGAGTCCGGTAGTTATATCAACGGGTGTGCCTGGAATTGTTGAAATAACATCTCCGATATTATTATTTGTGCATGTTAGTGTGTATAAAGCACTGTTAGCCGGGGGGTTAACGAATTGCTGGGACAGTATTGAACCAGTCAAGGATGGATTTACGCTTAGGTTATTCCAGTTGGGGTCTGGACCGGGAGCAGTAGGATTATTTGTAATAGCAGATGTCCCGGTGCAAACATCAGCATGAGATACGTTCCAGGTGAGATTAACTTTATTACCGGAATCTACATCGGGAAGAAATGAAAGTTCATCCCTGCCATCAACCAAAAGAGAGACGTTGGGTTTATTGCAGTCTTTTATTAAGGTAGGGGTGGCGGTATTAGACATCCTGGATGCGCCGCTGAAATCGTTGATTGCTTCAACAGAGTATTCAATATTGTGAGTTAAGTCTAAAGGGTCAAGAGGGAAGGATGGATTGTAAGTATCATCAAAATAATCATAAGTTCCGCCTGCGAACGGGAGAATATTTGAATTTATATCTACGGGGGCAGAGTCCAATCCTATTCTCTTTCTGCTGATAACATATCGGGTTGCGTTAGCGGAATTAGAAAGAGTTGTTTTCATTAAAGGCGAAGTTCCTGAGCATGAACCGACAGGGCCCGAGAGAGTAAAAGGACTTGGAGCCGCGCATTCAATGGTTAGAACGGTTCTAGTTATGGGAGCTGACCAAACGCCACTTACCCGACGCCTTAGGCTATAGGTGTAGGATTGTCCGCCTGTATTTACGACACTTGGAGTTGTTTGAGTCATGGACAAGTTAGGTCCTGTATAGATTGGACTGGCAATATCACTTCTTGATAATTCATATTCTGTAGCTCCCGTTACCGGATCCCATGCCAGTGTAATTTGGCCATTTTCAGTATTGGGTTGGCATCCAGGCGCTGCCACGAAAGCAGTTGAGGAACTATTGGGGTTAAGTCCAAATCTGACTCTGGTATCTATGTCTAAAGCAAAATATACTCCTTGAGGCGTGGTTCTGTGAAACCCCGTCGCTGCATCGTCGTGGACCACCAAATAATATCCCCCGGGTACATTGCTGAACCTATATGTTGGCGGTTCACCCGGATTTTGTGGAACTGTTGTTTGCTGTGCGTAAAAAGTATATCCGCCGCTAGCTTGTCTCGCCCAAAGGCTTATGCTCTGATTATCTAAAGATACCTCAGTATCCTGATAAAAAGCATCCCCGTTAGGAGGGGGGATATCATCTATATAGACCCTGCCGAATACTTCATAGGTAGAGGTTGGATTTGTCGGGGTTATAACCGGATCGTCGACGTATACATATATAGTGTCATTACTTGGGTCATCATCACTATTTGCAGACCCTCCGGTACCCGACGTTCGTCCATCCTTGTCTCCATTCCCTCCGTAACTATTATCAGCTTCATTAATATCCCCCCCATCACCAACATCCTCTTGTACGCCCGAAGGAGAGTCATCTCCTCCATATTGAGCATAAACTTCTTGTACAACGCGTAAATAATCAAATATGGGTATATGATTAAATATAAAAAAACCAACAAAAACTAATGAAGTTGTGATGAAAAATGTGTTGAACAAATGACTTATTTTTTGCATCGGTAGTGAATATAAAGAATACCTGCAAAAATAGGTTTTATCAACTAAGGATTATGGGGATATTAAAGTATTGAACTTATTTGTTCTGCAGAAATTCTACCTCTATGAACGAAATCGTTTACTATTTCAAGCTCTCGACGCCTCTTCTCTTTAGGGTCTTTTAGTACAGCAGCATTGATCCAATCTTGGTAAATCGCTGCTATTCTTCCAGACTCTCCAACCTCTCCAACCCCAAGTCGAAGTTTTACACTACTGTAAATTCTCATCATGTCTCCTAGCACAAGATGAGAAAATGGGATTTCACCAAGAGGATTATCAATAGAAAAATAGCCCTGAACGTATTTTGGATTTTTGCCTTCGTTAAGTATTAATTGATCTCCTTTTTTTGAGAAAGCTCGAAGCAATTCAGTATGTAAATACAAATTAAATACATCCTCTATTGTTCGACCCGAAGAACTGTCCTCTAGAAGCGCTCCTATTCCATTTAATGCGTAAACCACTTTTGGAAAATTATCAGATGTACCAATATGAGAGGCTAGCGGTCTACCAGAACTTGGTTGAGATGGATTTTTAGATTCCATTTCAGTCACAAAAACTCCTGTTTTATTAAGTGCTCGATTATTATTATCGATTATGAAGTTTATAGTTGCTATTAAATGGGGATCGTTTAAGAAATAAATAGAATCAGATACCCTCTTGAGATGATCTCGCATTCTAAAGCTATCCGCAGGCTGAGATTCTAATCTTCTGCCATTTGAAAGCTCGTAAATTTTAATTTTATCTATTCCCTGATGAACGGTATTAACCTCAGAAGGAGCTGTTTTACTTAGCTCTGGGCGTGGTGCCGAAAGAATACTTGCGCTTAAATTAGGATCTGTTAAGGGTTTTTCTTCTATAACTTCAGTTGGCGGGATAGTTGGTTCAATAATATCGGCAATGCCTGGTGCAGCACCCAATTCGTCAGAGAAGTCATGCTGCCTATCTGGTGCAGCGGCGATGTCGGCGTAAGTGCCTTTTAAATTTAATTTTGAAGGATCTCTAAGGGAAATTCTGGCAATCTCAACTGCGCCTTCCGGGATCACAAAATCAACAGCAGGTTTAATAGAACTTGCAGCTCTTATGGTATCTGTTGTCGCCTGAGCATTAACATCTCTGCTGTCCAAAAGCATGGCTGCCATGCCCAAACTACCAGCTAGTGGAGCTAATTTTCTAGTTACCCTTGTAAGAAAATCTCTTTCAGTTAACATTATTGTGTATTATCGCACACTATAAGTCCAAAATCAAATCTTTCGGGCTGAAATCGGCGTATTATTGAGAAAATTGGACACAGAAAAGAAGTTGGAGCCTGAGAGTAATCTAATAAATAAGTCTTACTTAGTCTCATTTAGTGATTTATATCTAATGGCATTATACCACCGGCGTCAATACTAAAAAAGCCTTAGTTATAAGATATTGCGCTTGGTACTGTTTTAAGGGGCTGTTGCTGAGGCGGATGCAGATTTAGGCGGCTGGTTTTTTAGGATTACAACTGCGGTAGTCTGATATGTTTTTTGTTTTAACCCTTTTCGTGTAGTTAACTCTATTGTTTGTCCCTTTTGCAAATCTGAGGATGAAGCTGCAATGGTTTTATCCGCCTCTTTTATGCTAATTTTTGTCTTTGAATCTAGATAAAAAACTGATGGTATCCGTTTTCCCTTCAAATCTGTTGATAGCTGAATCATGTTTTGTTTATCAACTACTACATTTTCCAAATCCGTTACTTTTGCTTTAAGCGTGTAAACGAACCCGGCGCTTATTACAGCCGGATGATCCGGATCAATTGGCACCAAATCATTTAAATTAGCAGATTTATCCGGGTTATTGGATTTTACCTGAGGGGAGGCTGTTTTTGGGGGATTACTGCCGTAAAAAAAGTAAATTCCGGCAAGAAAAGCAATAATAAGAACAACTAAAACCGCAAAAAAAAGCTTATTTCGGCTCATGATTTATTTTCTGCTTATTTATTCCTCAATGTCAAGTTATATAATTGCACTAATAAAATGTATTTTTATAAAGCCATTATTCTGGCTCTGCTATTTAGTATTCCGTTTGTTCCCATTCAACTAGACCCAATCATAAACTATCTAATTCATTTTTTAGCCATAATCCTTCTACCAATATTCCTGCCTCAACTTAAAAAAGACCTCCAGTCAAAAAATCTAATCACCATTTTTTTTATTGTTTTTCTGCTTTCCTCACTAATCTCCACATTTTTCTCCATTAACCCGGGAATAAGTCTTCGGATATTTTTTCTTTATCTATCTTATTTTGTGATATTTACCGCTTCAAAAAAGATTTTTAGCGAAAGATCTGATCAAAAACTTTTGGTAAGTTTATTAATACTGGCAACCTTATTTTTATCGCTTATATCCTTTTACAATACAGTTTTTCTAAACTACGTTAATAAAGATTTAATAGGATCAAGTTTTATGTGGCTTTATTATGGACACAACACACTGGCAAATCTGCTTCTTTATATAATCCCCTTATCGGTTTATTTCCTTCACTTAACATGGGAAAACTCTGTTAAAAGATATTTACTTTCCTTAATAACTGTTTTTTTGCTAATAAGCTTTTATTTGACATTTGCCAGGGGAGCTTATCTGGCTCTTATCTTTTCCTTAATAATTACCATACTGCTATTCATAGATTTTTCTAAGAGCAATGTTAGATTGAGTTTAGTTATTTTTTTATGGTTGTTAATGATCTCCTTCTTTTCCATAAATCTAATAGCATCAAATTTGAATTTGCATAAATCTGCTAATTTAATATCTGGTAGAGATATCTACTGGCAGGAGGCTTTGAAAAATTTTCAGACAAAACCTTTAACCGGAACGGGTCTTAATACTTATAAAATTGTAAGCTTTAAGCAAACAAAAAAAGGTATATTAAAAACCGACTCCGCTCATAACTTTTTCCTGCAAATGCTTTCTGATGGGGGAATATTGCTATTTTTATCGAGTATAGGATTAGTCGTAAGCTTAATTATTTCAATCTTCAAAAAAATCAAACAAGTTTGTCGCTTCGCGATAAAAGAGCAAAAAAAAGATTATTTCTTACTATCGCTTTGGGTAGGATTTGTAAGTTCAATCTTGTATAATCTGGTGGATATTGGCTGGCAACTGCCTTTCTGTTTTCTCATTTTCTGGATAATCTCTGCCATTTTAATTCAAGATGAAAACCATCTCAAACAAAGCTAAATTTACAATTGTTATTCCAACAATCAGAGAAAATAATATTAATGAATTTCTCTCTAAGTGGCAGCATGAGTTCAAAGGTCAAGACATATTAATTATAGAAGACAACCCAACTAAAACTTTTAATCTCCCTAGTTGGGTAGCTCACTTTTCTTGGGAGGACATAGACAAAGAGTTAGGTAAAGATTCCTGGATAATCCCCAGAAGAGTTGCTGGCATCAGATCTTACGGCTTTTTAAAAGCCTGGCAAAAAAAATCTCAATATATTTTAACTTTAGATGATGACTGTCTTCCTGAAAAATATGAAGAAAAGTTTCTATCTCTAGTAGAAAAAGCTTTAGAAACAAAATGGGATTCAGATCAGTGGTGGAATACAGTTAAAGGCTTCTACCCTAGGGGTTACCCCTACAAAATTAGAAAACTAAAACAGGAAACTATTATTCATCATGGACTTTGGTCAAATATCCCAGACCTAGATGGCATCACCCAAAAACAAAATCCAAACTTAAGAACTGAGCCATTCGCTAAAGTTGAAAAAGTACCTTTTGGAAAGTTTTATTCAATGTGTTCAATGAACTTAAGCTTTAAAATAAAAGCTGTTCCCATGCTGTACTTTCTTTTAATGAGTGAAGATAGACAAGGGAATAAGTGGGAATATGATAGGTTTGATGATATCTGGGCGGGAATTTTTTCCAAAAAAATAGCAGACCACTTAGGGTTCGCTATCTCCTCAGGTGCCCCATCTGTTATTCATACCAGGGCATCAAATGTTGATACTAATATTCAAAAAGAAAAAAAGGGTATAGAGGTAAATGAATGGATATGGGAAAAAATTTCCAAAATCAAATTTCACTCAAATGATCTTAAAGGTTGTTATCTTGAGGTTGCAGAAGAGATAGAAAATATAAATCCATATTTCAAAAAATTATCACAGGCCATGAAGACCTGGATTAGTCTACTAAAATAATGAAAAAAAGATTTTTTAAAACTAAGCAAATATTTGATATACCTGTTGCCAATACCTCACTTAAAGAAATAATACCTTTGATTAATACCCTAATTGAAACTTCTAATAAAAAAACTTTTTTTGGTTTGAACTCACATAATTTATCAGTAAGTCTAAAGAACAAAGGTTATAAGCAAGCCCTGCAAAAAGCAACTATGGTTTATCCTGAAGGGATAGGGACTATTATAATTTCAAATATAGTGGGTAGCAAACTAAAGGGAAAAACCACTCTAATGGATTTTATTTATGAAATTTTGTCATCTGCCGAAAAAAATAAATGGTCAGTTTATTTGCTGGGAGGCAAACCTAATATCGCAAAAGAGGCTGTAGCTGAAATAAAAAAAAAATTTCCTAAAATTAAAATTTCAGGATCAGATCATGGCTATTTTAAACCCAATCAGGAAAGCAGTATTATTGGTAAAATCAATAAAACCAACACGGATATTCTATTCGTGGCGTTAGGGTCTCCAACCCAGGAACTATGGATTGACAGAAATTTAGAAAAAATAAAAGCAAAAGCATTCTTTGGGATTGGGGGATCAATAGATCATCTGTCAGGCAAAATTCCCAGAGCTCCAGCATGGATGCACAAGCATGGTTTGGAATGGATTTTTCGCTTAATCAAAGAACCAAAAAGATTATGGAGACGCTATTTATTGGAAAACTTCATTCTTTTAGGAATAGTTATGAAAGAAGTTTTGAGTGATAATAATAATGAAGAGAGTTTTTGATATTTCCATAAGTTTTTTGCTACTAATTTTTCTGATTCCCCTCTGGCTGATTTTATTTCTAGTTTTAAAAATTTTTTCACCAGGACCCTTCATCTTTACTCAGCTGCGAATGGGCAAAAATAGCAAGCCCTTTAAAATTTATAAAATCAGGACCATGATAAGGGACGCTGAGGAAAAAAAGAAGTCACTCCTGAAATTTAATGAAGTCCAAGCACCAGTTTTTAAAATTAAGAACGATCCAAGGTTCATTAAATTTGGCAAAGTCTTATCCAGTACCGGCCTTGATGAGTCTATTCAAGTATTGAATGTTTTAAAAGGGGAGATGTCCTTAGTTGGTCCTCGACCATTGCCTATTAGTGAAGCCAAAAAACTGCCTATTAAATATAAAAAACGCTTTTCCTCACTCCCAGGAATTACCTCAGAATGGGTGATTGAAGGGGCTCACCATATGAGCTTAAAGCAATGGATGAATTTAGATTTAGAATATGTTAAAAAGGGAAATATCTTTTTTGATTGTTACATTTTATTTGCAACTCTTGAAATAATCTCAAAAAAACTTATAAACTATGGAAAAGAAATTAATAAAAAACCCAGTCCCCCTAAAGATTAAAAACATTATTTTTATTATTGCTGACACCTTAAGGTTTAAAAGCACTGGCCTTAGTGGTCTCAACCCATCGCCAACCCCGTTTATAGATTATTTAGCCAGCATGGGTATCAATTTTACTAATGCTTATGCATCCATCACCTGCACAGATCCTTCTATCACATCTTTGATGAGTGGGAAATATCCCTTATCAATTGGTCTTGTAAACCATGCTAGATTTGTCACGGAAGAAGAAAAAAGCAATATTCATAATTTAGTTTTACTCCCAGAAATATTGAGTAAAAATGGATTTAAAACCATAGCTATAGATTGGGTAGGAAGATGGCATAAAAAAGGTTATCAATTCTACTCAAATGGATTAAGCAGTTCTACAAGAAGCGACTTTATTATGGATAAAATTCCCTCACTAGCTATTTTAATGAGAAGTTTTGATAAAATTTCTCTGAGAACTTTAAACAGAGAATTTTTCATCAACGGTTATTATGCTTTTTACCCAAATCCCAAAATACCGTATGATCCCGCTGATAGAGTAGTTGATGAAGCTATTATTAAGTTAAAAAAAAATGAAAAACAAAAAAAATTTATTTATCTTCACCTTTGGGATGCACATTGGCCACACACAAGGTCAACAGGATTGAGCTCTTATTTAAAAAACTCTATTGAAGATACATATTTAGCTGAAGTTAGTTTTCTAGATCAGCAATTAGCTCGGCTATTCGCTTATCTAAAACAGTCTGATAAGTTGAGTGAAACTTTAATAATTTTTACAGCCGACCATGGAGAGAATTTTTACGAACATGATAACCCCCTAACTCATCAAAATTTATATGAGGATGTTGTAAAAATTCCTTTAATTCTCTATCATCCCAATCTCAAGCAAAAAAAAACTTCTTCTTTAGTCCAACATACCGATATTTTCCCCACAATACTTGAATTTCTAAAGATAAAGTTTAATCAAAAAATTGATGGAGTCAGTCTATTACCACTAATCAATTCCACCAAACAAAGTATTCATAAAGTCGTTTTTTTTGAAGATATAGTTTATAGAAGAATAAAATTTAGCAATTTTGTTAAAAGAAGAAGGGGATTAAGAAACAAAAAATATAAATACATCGCCACCTATAAAGGCTCGGAAAAAGAGATATATAAAATTAACCTCAGGGAAGACCAGAAAATTTATTCTGAAGAACTTTATGATCTGAGTAAAGATCCTTTAGAGCAATTAAATATAGCAAATATTAAGCCCAACATAATTAAATCATTAAGAAAAGATTTAACAAAAACTGTACTCCACCAAAATTTTAATAGAATAATAAATGATCCTCTAATCGGTTCAAAAGTTAAGAATTCAGTTTCAATTCTTAAACAGGCATTTAGAAAATATCCAAGCAAAAAACTAATCATAGCCTGGAAAGGAGGTAAAGATACCACAGTTATGATGCATATTATTCGTTGCATCTTTAAAGAGGAAATACCTATCAGGGTTTTTTTTAATGATACAACTTTGGAGTTTAAGGAGACGTATCAATTTATTGAAAAAATAAAAAAACTATGGAACCTTAATTTAGTAGTAATCAAACACGATAAAAAAGAACTTTTAGAGTACTACAAAACTAAAGATTTAAATAAAAAGAAAGAACTTTCCAGAATAATGAAAATTACAGTAATAAATAAAGCTCTTGAAAAATACAAATTAAAAGGTTTCTTGCTTGGGATAAGGAAAGATGAAAATCCAGCTAGGAAAAACGAAAAATACTTTTCAAAAAGAAAAAACCATATTAGAATCCATCCCTTACTTGATTGGACTGAATCAGACATCTGGTACTACACCCAAAATATGGGAGTCCCATACTCGGTACTTTATGATCAAGGATATCGTTCAGTTGGAGAACAACCCTTTACTTCTAAATCTTACTCAAATGAAAGATCTGGAAGAGAGCAAGAAAAAGAAGCATCAATGGGAAGACTCAGAAAACTCGGGTATTGGTAACTTTACTAGATCTCGATTTAGACAGGATATTTATTAGTAAACCGAGCATTAGAAAAAAAAGTATTCCAACTCTATCTCCAAATGATCTCATTGTCATAAGGCTGTTGAAAAAAAACGTTATATAAGACGCAAATAGAACAAGTGAAAGTTGCTTTTTCTCCTCAGGAACGAAGCGAATAAAATGCAATATAAAAAAGAAAGATGTCACTGAAAAAACGGACACTATCAATAGTCCAGTTAATCCTTGTTCTGTGGCAATTAGCAGCTGAAAGTTATGCACAGCAGCAAGAAATTTTGTTGAAGTATCTGACTCTGTAAAGTCATAATTTGCAAAATAATACAAAAACCCACCTCCGCCAACTCCCAACAAAGGATTACTTCTAATAATCTGAACAGATTGATCCACTAATTCTTCTCTAGTCAAAAGACTATTATCTTCCAAACTGAAGCTTAGAAATCGATTAGTTCCAAAGCCACTAATTACCATTACTGAAAAAATCAACACTATAGCCAAAAAGTCAATTTTTATCTCCTCAAAAATTTTTCTAATACTTATGACTCCGTATCTCCAAAGTAAAAAAATTGTAGTCGCATAAGCAAAAATACAGCTCACTAAGCCCCATCTAGATAAAGCAATAAGTGAAGTAAAAATACAAGCAAAAAATGCTAAGTGACCACCAGTCCTATACCATTTATTAGGTGATAAAAACGATAAAACAGCAATGGGTAAAAGAAGAGCTAAATAATTGGTCAAATAATTAGGATGAGATAATGTACCGACAACTCTAAACGATGCATATTGAATAGGTCGATTAACTGCTTGATGAGCGTAATTTAAACGGTCGACGCTCTCTAAAGGTATTCCAATAACCCCACCATATATAAACTGAAAAAAAGAAATAATCCCTTCCAAGAAAATTGTTCCAAGTAAGCCAACTACAATAAAAGAGATTGCCTGTCTATTAAGGTTGAGCCGGGAGAACACAAAGTAAACTGATAAACTCAAAATAAATTTTAATAACCAAACTGAAGAAGCATCCAAATCAACCCCATTTAAAATAGAAATTTCCGAAATAATTAAAAAGAATAGTAGTACTAACTCAAAAAAGAAAAGCCTTATTTTTTGATGACTTAAATTGTATTGTCTCACCAAAAAAAAAGCTAAAAAAACCAGTAACAAGTTAGCAAATGATAAAAAAACAATTCCATATTGACTTTGACTTAAATTAATCTTTTGAGAGGATATGTTAGATAATTGGATCTGAGAACTAGGAGCAATTGGTAAAAAAATAATAAATAAAAACAAAACAAGAGGTAGCAAGTTAACCTTATAAATTAAAAATCTTGATAAAACTCTAGAAAATAACTTGTAGGACTTGCTTGAAATGGAATTTGTTAAAAAAGCATTGATAATAAAACTGGAATATTCATGGTCAATGGATAAACTTTTGGTTTTTTTAATTATCATTTAACACCAACTATATAAGCCTCAGTAATCTTTGTCCCATTGCTCACAAAAGAAACTTTTTCGCCTATAATTATTGCCTGATCCTTTTTAAAAACGATGGTATTGCCAAATTTTTGAACTAGCATCTTAACTCTTAAAGTTATGTCAACTTTTTGAGGATCAGTAGTTAGAATCTTCTGTCCATTAGCATCATCCACTGTAATTTCAGCAGGTACTACTTTTTTTTCTAAAATCTCGACCCTTGCTTGTGGATTCTCTAGATTAGTCATAACGCCAGGTTTAATGCTATCTGCATACCATGGCCACTGACCATAAATCTTAAGTGCTACTTCAATAGGTTCAAACTTTTCCTCAGTACTACTATCTTCTCTAATTTCAGAAATAGTTCCATTAATTTGTCCATTAGTCAGCCTTAGCTCAATAGGGGAACCAACTTTAATTATTTTATTTTTATATTCATATTCACCAGTTCTGGAATTAATCTTTGTTTTAAGCTTTAACTGAACCCTAATATCTTTATTAGAAGTTGGTCCATTAGTTGCATTAACAGAAGATTGTAAATTGCTATAAGTAATTACATCTGAAACTTCAGCTATAGTCTCCCCAGTTGGACTTTTCTCAATATCTCCCTCTTTTACAGAATAAGCTCTAAATACTGGAATATTTGCGTCCATCACCTCAACATTTATCCATTTTTCTTCAGGATTCAGAAACTTATATAATATAAACCCACCCAAAATAACTATGATAATAATCAAATAATCCAGCAGCTTTAGTTTTCTAAGTAGGGAAGTGAGTTTCATCAAGTGTAAACCTATCTTAAATAGATTTCCCAAAAAGTCAACTTATCTGTTAAAATCACAAAATGAAAAAAGATCTAAAACTTACCTCATCATTATTTGTTGGCAGGTTCCAACCCTTTCACAAGGGGCATCAAACTTTAATAGAAACAGTTTTAAAAAAAGGCAAACCTGTGGTTATTGCTTTAAGAGATACAGAAATCTCTCATAAAAATCCTTATACAGTTCATGAAAGATGGTCCATGATTCAGAAAGCCCTTAAAAAATATGGCGAGCTTGTCAAAATTGTAGTAATACCTGATATTGATGAAATTTGTTACGGCAGGGAAGTGGGCTATGACATCAGAAAAATAGATCTGGACGAGAGAACCGAAAGTATCTCCGGGACAAAAACCAGAGAAAAAAACCCACCCACAAAACCCATCATCTGGCTGACTGGTCAATCAGGTGCAGGCAAATCAACTTTAGCTAATGCTCTCCAAAAAGAAATTGGGGGAGTAATCTTAGATGGGGATGAAATGAGGGAAACTATCTCTCAAGGCCTAGGCTTTTCAAAGATAGACAGGGAAACTCATAACTTAAAAGTAGCAAGTCTTGCTTTGATGCTTGCAAAAAAAAATATAGTTATAGTCTCAGTCATAGCTCCCTTTGCAGATACCAGAGTAAAAATAGATAAATTAATTAAACCAATCTGGGTTTATGTTAAAAGAAAATTACCTAAAGATTCGAGTAAGCCTTATGAAGAACCTCGCGATCCTGATATAGGAGTCGAATCTGACAAACAAACTACAGCTAAACAGGTAGCAGTAATAACTGAATTTCTTAAAAAAACTAACCATAAATTTGGTAACCTCTAAGGCGATACGGATGGCTGGACTTTAGTTGCTAAACTAGGTGCAGGTCTTGGTGAGGATTGCGGAGTCGTGTATTGAATAGAAACTACCTGGTATTTTCCATCCAACATCTCAAGACCTATAACCGCCTCTTTGTTAAGCTCGATAGTTGATAAATCTCCTTTAGATACCTTATTTGCGGGTGAAATAATTACTAATCCATATGCAGCTCCAAAGGTTTCAGATAAATTATTGTTTGTGCTGGTAATTTTTAACTCTTCACTCAAAACTTGGATTATTTTGCCCCGAATATAGGCGTTTTGAGTAAAAAATAGTCTAGTGTCAACTTCAGGTTGTGCTTGCGGAGTTAGATTGACTGGAGCTGAATTATTACCCCAAATCAAAAATCCAATAATAACTCCGGCGAGAAAAAAAATTACAGATAAAAAATAAGGCATGCCTCTCTTTATTACATTTACCATACTATATTTTTGCGCTAATTAGTTTTAGTTGTCAACCAAGGCCTTATTTATTATTCTAATGTAATGCTACATCGTCTTAGATTGAGTAGTTCATGGGACTACTATTTGGGAAGAACTGGTTGCCTGTTGATTCGCGGTTGTGGCATTGCGGTTTAGTTTATGCATAATATTAATCCTATCCAGCTTTATAACTCCGGACTTTAGCCCCTTGCTGATTGTTATCCTAATTTGTTGGTATTGTTTTAGATCAGTAAGCTTAGCTTTAGCATAGTACTCTTTGCCTGGTATAACCTGGCCATTGATAGAAAATTTGGCATTTTGACCAAGAGCATAAAACTGAGTTTTACTATCTATTATAAATTTCTGGATCTCAGGATTTTTCTCCTGCAGGTCAGTTTTAAGTTCTGTTTGGTCACCGGCTTTTACAATATCTTTAACCACAGCATCTAGTATGTAAGTTGTGCGGGCTGACTGAACATAAGATTCGTCTAGCGGAAATAGATATTGACCAGAATCAGTTTGATCATCTTTATTAAGAGTGGACGACTCAGGATAAAAATTTCTAACGATAATAAAAGAGATTATCCCAGCTAATATTAACCCAATCAGAGTAAAGACTATAGCGAATATAACTTTATATTGTGATTTAGGAGCTTGTCCGATTTGTGTTTGTTCCGGATGAGAAGCGGGTAGGTTTGGCTGAATATTGGTAGTAGCAGGTTGCAAGACGCCGGAGGCAGAATTCTGATCAGCCATAATTTATTATGCTATTAAGGTTAAGTTAAAATCAACTTTGTAGAATATTTGTAGCAGGGATCTGAAGTCTGAAGGCACAAGATTGACATTAAAGGCTTTGTAACTGGGAGGATTGAGTTGCTGGTTTTAAGGCGGGCCTAAGAAGAGGTGGGGAAGCAGAAATATATTGTATAGTTACTGCCTGATAAGTTCCGTTAATCATTTCGAGCCCAATTAAAACCTCCTTACCTGCCTCAAGTACTGATAAATCTGATGTGGGCTTATTGTTTCCAGGGATGGTGATAATTATTCTGTCGGAGACTGCAACATTCCCGGAGATATTATTGTTCAAATTGGTAACTGCAAGATTTTTACCATTAATTTGATCAATTCTGCCACGGATATTTGCAATTTGCGAAGAATACAGAGGATTATCTATATTTATTTTAGTCTCCTGAATTACAGGCTGAGAAGGTGCGGGTTTGTTGTTTGCAAAAAAGCCCAAACCTATTCCGGCTAAGAATACAATTCCTGTGAATAAATAAAATCTAATATCTTTTGGCATAATATAATTCTTGCCTTAATTTCTAATGTTGTCAACCTTTAAAAGTAAGGTTCGTAGATAATTGAGTGAAGCAGAAAACTACGGATTTTAATTCGTGGGTTAAGTGAGTTTCCCCTGGAGAGGAGACTGTCCCGCTCGAGGTTTTAATTTCGCAAAATAAGCTGTTTTCGGGTAAAATATGCAGATGAAATTAAATGCAAAACAACTTCGTAATTCGTTATTAGTTAAGTCGTTAAAAAACAAAACGAAAAACGAAACAACGAAAAACGAGATCTATATAATCTTAGACAATATTGTAGACACTTATAATATTGGTGCGATTTTCAGGCTGGCTGATGCAGTTGCAACTAAAAAAGCTTACCCTTGGGGAAAAATGGATTATTCTTCCTAGGGTTCTTTGCGGATTATGTTAGTAATTTTATCAAAATCCTCATCGTAAGAGTAAATTGTCTTGGCTGTTGATTGTTGGGTAAGCACAGCGAGTATTGCATCTGTGAAGTCGATATTTTTATCAACATAATAATCCAATGCTTGAATGATGACTTGTTTATTCTCAACTTTAAAGTTTGGATATCGCAACAGAGGAACTAATAAATCCCTTATCTTGTGTTTGGGCAAATTGTAGAGATTGGGGGATGAAAGTACAAAAACTGCATCAGCAATGACAGTTTCAGGCGCAGATAAAATTAATTCACCTCCTGAGGCCTTTTCAAAAAGAACTGTCGAATCTTTACGTCTACGCTCATCATCACCGGTTAGAAGTCTAATAATTACATTTGTATCAACATATGAATCATTTGCCATATTTCTCTTTTAAATAATCCTCACGGGCTATATTTCGCACTTGCTTCCAAGGAAGGGGTTTTTTGAGTTTTCCTGCACCACCACTTAAGGATTTAATGTCAGGATATTTGGCAGGTGTCACCTGGACTAAGCCGCCTGGGCTGATAACAAAAGCCACTTTATCATTAGTATCTACTCCTAAATGTTTACGTACCTCAATAGGAATAGTTATTTGTCCTTTACTGCTTAATGTAGTGACTAATTGTTTAGAATGGGTATTTTGTAGCATGAGTAAGAATATATTATCATTGTCCTTACTTACCGTCAATAGGTAAAGAATTTGATAAAATTATGCTATTATACAATTTACAATATTTATGAAACTTAATGCAAAACAACTTCGTAATTCGTTATTCGCTAAGTCGCTGAAAAAGAAAACGAAAAACGAAACAACGAAAAACGAAATTTATATTGTTTTAGATAATATTCTGGACACTTATAATATTGGTGCGATTTTCAGGCTGGCTGATGCTATTGCCGCAAAAAAAGTTATGATTTGTGGTGATTCAGAAATTCCGCCAAACCACAGAATTAAAAAAGCCTCAATTAATACTACAGAAGTTGTGGACTGGAGCTATTCAGAAACAACGGCTGAGGCCATAAAAAATTTGCGTAAAACTGTTTCAGGGATTCAAATTGTAGCTATAGAGCAGGCGGAAAATTCAATTCGTTATGATGAATTTGAATATAAATTTCCGATAGCTTTAATCGTGGGGCATGAAACCGACGGTATTTCTAAAGAGGTTTTGGATGAGTGCGATGGGATTGTAGAAATGCCAATGTATGGAATAAATATCAGTTTAAATGTAATGGTTTCACTGGCGATTGTTCTGTATAAAGCACTGGAGAAAATTCAGTAAATCTGGATTAGTACTATGGTACAATCCCGTTATGACAAGAATTATTATAGATCCCAAGATTATGCTGGGTAAACCAATAGTAGCCGGGACCAGAATAACAGTAGAGCAGATTCTGAGGCTGTTAGCGCAGAAATTAACTATTAAAGATATTTTAGAAGATTTCCCCCAGCTTAAAGAAGCTGATGTTAAAGCAGCTGTAGAATATGCTGCAAAAAGAGTTGCAGAGCCGGAGCCCGACGCTATACGCTACCTGCATGAAATTCATCACTGATGAAAACCTGGGGGTCCGGATACCCCGATTCCTTAAGAGTCTGGGCTTCGATATTATCTCCGTAACGGAAGTTGCATTAAGTCACCCTGACACTGATGTTTTGGCACTAGCCAATAAAGAAAATAGAATTCTTCTGACGACAGATAAAGATTTTGGCGAACTGGTTTTCAAAGAAAAACTGATTCATTCCGGCGTAATACTGCTTAGGTTAAAAGATGAATCGGTTGAGAATAAAAAAAGGGTGTTGTTGCGGGAGTTAAAATCAGGTAAAAATTTTGAAGGAAAATTTACTAGAGTTAGGGATTAAATGATTTTAAACCCGGAGTCAAAAATATATCCGGCTGGTATATTGCGTATCCGATCAGGAAAAACAGCGAGATTTAACGGATAATCAATTTTTCGGATAAAGAATTACCTGATTCAATTCTTAAAATTGCCTCAGCGACTAATTCTGCAATGCTAACAACTTCAACTTTAGGGCAATCTAAAACTTTTTCTGGTTGAGGAAGAGTATCAGTGATTAATATTTTTTCAATCGGGGAATTAACTATTTTTTCTAAAGCGCCTTCGGTAAATACTCCGTGAGTAACAGCAGCCCAGATTTTGCTTGCACCCTTATCTTTAATTAATTGTGCAGCATTACATAAAGTTCCGGCGGTTGTAACCATATCATCAGCAAGTAAAACTTCCTTTCCGGCAACATCTCCGATAATATCTAATGCTTCTGATTGATCCTGACTCATGACATCGCGGACTTTATAAACAATCGCAACGCCTTTGGCATCAAGCCTTTTTGCATAGGCTGTAGCAGTTGGCACGCCGCCTTTATCTGGAGAGGCAACAACTAAGTCGTTAAATTTTTCTTTTTCGAGCCTTGGGATCATGGAATAACTTGAATAAAGATTATCCCAGGGAGCTTTTACAAATCCCTGAAGCTGTTCTGAGTGAATATCAATTGTACAGATTTTATCAGCGCCTGCAAATTCAATAGCCCTTGCCATAACAGAAGAGCTGATTGGGACCCTCGGACGATCTTTTCGGTCTTGTCTTGCGTATCCAAAATAGGGAATCATTACGATAATTTCTTGAGCTGAAGCTCTTTTTGCTGCATCAATCATCAGTAAAAGTTCAACAATATGGCTATTGATGTCCGGAGGACAAGTCGATTGCAAAATTACAACACTTCCTCTTCTGATATTAATTGGGATCTGAACTCTGATTTCACCGTCTGCAAATTTGGTAATAGGGTTATAAACCGCAGTGTTTAAAAGTTTTGCGACTTTTTTTGCAAGTTCAGGATTGGAGTTACCAGAAAGGAGAACGAAATCTCCGTTGCCTTTTAGAAGTTCTTCGTCAGAAATTATTGTTACATCAGAGTTCTGAGGCATGTTGCGATATTATATTACACTTATGCCTAGCTTTCAAATTGACAAATCAGATTAAAATTTCAAAATCTGATTTGTCATCCCGAACTTAAGAGTGCAACTCGCAAGCTTTGCTTATTTCGGGATCCCATAGGATTAGCCCGTAACTATGGTTTTAAGTTCGGAAGAAATAGCGCGTAATCGAGTCCGTTAACAGTACCGTCGCCGTTTAAATCCGCTTTTTTCTTTAAATCTGTATCAAGCTCATTGCCCCATGCGCTATAAACAACAGAGAGATCGATGCTATTAATTAACGAGTCAGAATTGAAATCAAACGATGCGGCAGAGGAACTTGCTACAGGATTACGGGAGGCTAAAGGGCGTGAGGTAGCAAGTGGTTTTATTGAGGCTGAAGCAGAGGCTTGAAGAGATTGAGGGGGGTTTGGGGCTGCGCTTTTAACAGAGACTATGGCATTTTGGACAGGAGCTAAAGAGTTTGTCGTGCTGCCAAGAATATTTATCTGTGTTTGGGAATTGTCCAGTGAGATAATTGTTGAGGGCGCTGCTTTTTTTGAAGTAAAACTCAAAGTTGCGACTACTCCGGAACCTGAAATTCCGGCATTGCCATCTGTCCCCAAGGAAACTGATGCAGAGCCCGGGGCCATTACCGGCGCAATTAAAACTTTGGGCAAAAACTCTTTGGGTGTTATGCTTGTCAACTCTAAAATTTCAGGATCATATTTTATGGCCAGCTTAGCGCTGGTGATTTGATTGTTATTGGCGTTTGCAAAAATATCAATGCTAAATTTATCTCCAACTTTAGTGTCCGTAGCCGGTGGTTTAAAGGAGAGATCTGTAGGAGTTAAGTTTGCCTGGGTTTGAGTCTGCTGAGGTCTCTGGGTCAAATAGACTCCTGCTCCAACCCCGACAACCAATAAAAATACAGCAGTTAAGGAGCCTAAAATTTTGGGATTTAAAATACTGTTTTTAAAAATGCTTTTATTTTTATAGCTTTCAGCTGAGATGACGATTGGTTTATCTTTGGAAGGTATGATTTGCATAAATCCAGTATAGCCCTAAAAAAAATGAACTGCCAGATATTAAGAATCTCCGGTATCTTTCGGAATAAAATGAAAAGAGGGGAAGGGTCTTGACCCCGTACGAAGCATGTTCATTAATTTAGAGTGTTAATGATTTGTTAAGCCAACATTTAGCGCATTATTTTAAATGCATAAACTTCGTACGGGGTTGACAGGTGGATGCATAATAATAATGTAATTCTCTATGCCAAACCAATCCCAAAAACTAAGTCAGTCTGGAATCGATCATACAATCATTGTGGTTTACAGTCTGCCTGTTAACGAAATGCGTTTAGGGGGCGCTGTGATAAAAGCCGGACATTCTGCGGGAATGGAACTTTCGGGAACTGCTGCTACAATTTTTCGAAATAGAGGGCATCGGGTCGAGATTGTAAAAACTTCAAGAATGCTGGTTTCAAATCCTGACCCAAATCTTGTAGGAGTTTACCTGGAAACTGAGAATACCTTTGTTTCTTCTCAGGAAGAAGTTAATCATGAAACAAGAAAAGGAAGTGGTAGATTTATAACAACGATACTCACGACTTTAGAGAGGGTTGAAGGAATGGACGAATTGAGAGGCTTATCCGAGCAGCAATTATTGAAAGCAGTATAATTCAATCTTCTTGATGAGGCAGTGTGTGCCTGACCCCGTTAGAAGTATAGTCATGATATTGAAAAAGTTGATCAACGTAATCAGTTCTTATTTCGGATTATGTTAAGTCAACATACTTCGAACGGGGTTGACATAGCTTGCGAGCCTCTGTTAAAATCTACTTTACCTTTAAATCCATGAGGATTAGGTTAGACTGGAGAAAGTTTCTATCAAGTAATACTACTTACAGTTGAATATTTAGTTATGGGTAATGAGTTATGAGTGATGAGTTTTCTCGTAACACATAACTCAAAGCAAGCCATAAGGCTAGCGCACTCATCACTAAAAAGCACCTTAACAACCGAAAGACAACATTCACTCTTTCGGTTTTTTCTTGCGTAAAAGTAGGAAAAAGACCTGTCGATACTATCTAACCGGATAGCTTCGACTCCAAAAGAGTGGTGGGAAAAAACACGATCAATTAAATGATTGTGAGACAAGAGTATAAGTTTCATGAAAGTGAAGCCAAGCTCTGTCAATTCCAAATTTTAGTAAGCAAAGCTTGCGATAGTTCCGGCTAACGCCGTGTAACTATCTAAGTAATACTTACTTCGAAAACAATAAATCGAAATTTCACTTTCACAAGTGATACAGCGTTTTAGAGTTGGAAAAACTTTTTAAGTGTTTTAAAAACACTTTATTTGAGAGTTTGATCCTGGCTCAGGATGAACGCTGGCGGCGTGCCTTAAGCATGCAAGTCGAACGATCTGTAGCAATACAGGTAGTGGCGGACGGTCGAGTAACGCGTGGGGATCTGCCTTAAAGTTGGACATAGCTCATCGAAAGGTGGGGTAATTTCCAATGTGAACGTAAGTTCAAAGCCGCAAGGCGCTTTAAGATGAACCCGCGTCCTATCAGCTAGTTGGTGGGGTAAAAGCCTACCAAGGCATCGACGGGTAGCTGGTCTGAGAGGATGATCAGCCGGAATAGCACTGAGACACGGGCTATACATCTACGGATGGCAGCAACTGGGAATCTTGCGCAATGGGGGAAACCCTGACGCAGCGACGCCGCGTGGAGGATTGAAGGCCCTCGGGTTGTAAACTCCTTTTGACTGGGAAGATTATGACTGTACCAGTAGAATAAGCACCTGCTAACTACGTGCCAGAAGCCTCGGTAATACGTAGGGTGCAAGCGTTATCCGGATTTATTGGGCGTAAAGTGTTGCGTAGGCTGATTTGCGCATTTTGTTTAAAAGGCTAAGGCTTAACCTTAGTTTTGGGCAAAATATGGCAAATCTTGATGGTTTAAGAGGGTACTGGAACTTAACATGTAGCAGTGAAATGCGTTGATATGTTAAGGAACACCAAAGGCGTAGGCAGGTACCTGGGAAACTCATGACGCTGAGGCACGACAGCTAGGGGAGCGAAGCAGATTAGAGACCTGCGTAGTCCTAGCCGTAAACGATGAATGCTAGTTAGTCCCTCTTTTGGGACCGACGTAAGGTAACCCGTTAAGCATTCCGCCTGGGGAGTACGGCCGCAAGGCTAAAACTCAAAGGAATTGACGGGGAGGCGCACA
This sequence comes from Candidatus Daviesbacteria bacterium, assembly GCA_021731695.1. Lineage (GTDB taxonomy): Bacteria > Patescibacteriota > Microgenomatia > Daviesbacterales > UBA10151 > JACPKO01. The sequence goes on from JAKFWZ010000078.1 coordinate 62,292, forward strand.
AGCAGTGGAGCATGTGGTTTAATTCGATACAAAGCGAAAAACCTCACCAGGGTTTGACATGTAGTTGCTAAGCCTAAGAAACTAGGCCTCCTTCGAGGGTACTACACAGATGGTGCATGGCTGTCGTCAGCTCGTGGCGTGAGCTGTACCGTTAAGTCGGGTAACGAGCGCAACCCGCATCGTATGTTAAATAATTCATACGAAACAGCCCCAATTTTTGGGGAGGAAGGCGCGGATGACGTCAAGTCAGCACGCCTCTTACACCCTGGGCTACACACATCCTACAATGGCGAATAACAACGAGTTGCAAGCCGGTAACGGCAAGCTAATCTCTAAAATTTCGCCCCAGTTCAGATTGAGGGCTGCAATTTGCCCTCATGAAGTCGGAATTGCTAGTAATCGCGAATCAGCAGGTCGCGGTGAATACGTTCTCGCCTCTTGTACACACCGCCTTATAGTATTTAACATAATGCTATAAAAAAACGCGCGTGGCAGCGTAAATATCTAGTTGGTTAAAGTCCAACCTATACTTAATAGTAGTCAAAAAAATTTGGCAGATCCGATAGAGTAATTTATCGATTTGGAGGGCCTGAGACAAATAGCAGTCCTCAGATAAAAAAATCTTTTAATAAGTGATCTCAGCCGGGCGGTTTGAGAGAAATTTAACGATTAGGAAAAGATTTTTGAGGAATGTTAGGAATAGATATTAACGTGACCCATGGAGATCCTACTGGGAAGAAGGTAATTGCCCAGAGGAAGTCAGCAGATTCATAGTAGGTATTATTGACATTTGGGTTAGATTCGGGTTAATCTGAATTTATACCAAATAAATACTGAAGGGATCTACGAAATGTTAACACCAGACTATATTGTTGGTTTAACCGATGGAGAAGGCTGTTTTCTGGTTCAGATAAGAACCGATTGTCGAATAGTCTTGAGATATTTTATTACACAACGTTTTGATAATGTCGAACTTTTAAACAAAGTTTATGGCTTTTTCAAAATAGGCTATGTATATCGAAAATTTCAGGGAAATGACAAAAAGAAAATGACCTTTGTCTATGAGGTAACGAAACAAAACGATATTCAAAATGTGATTATTCCTTTCTTTAGGAAATATCCATTAGAAGGTATCAAAAATGAGTCTTTTAGAAGGTTTGCCCGTATTGCTGAGATTGTAAAAAATCGACAGGATACACGTAAATTATCTGAAGATGAATTAAAAGAAGTCTGGCATTTGAAGCTCTCTATGAATTCTCTTCATAATGAGCCAAAGGATCGTCTGAGCGGAGCTCGTAATGATCCCAGAAACATTTCGGCTCGCTTAGTGCCGGAAATCGGCTCGCTAAGTGGGAACGGAAAACAACCTTAAGTTATTCCAATCCGTCAAGGCAGCAAAGTTGGGGGCGCCCGAACTTCTTTTATTAGGAGGAAGGCGAAACCAGCGATGAAGCTTAAGTCGTAACAAGGTATCCCTAGCCGAAGCTGGGGATGGATCACCTCCTTTCTGGAGACGTTATGTGGCTGAGGATTCCTGTAAAATTTGTTGGTAGAAAGGTCGAAAGACCTGCCTGCCGGCAGGCAGGTAGCCTGGCGCACATACATAAACCTTTCACGCGCTTGGAGTTTAACCGCTTCAAGTTCAAGGTTGAGAAGTTCTAAAGTTCTTCTTTAAAAAAACTTCCGGGTGAAACCGGAAAACATTCCCACCACTCTTTTGTAAAAAAGGTCAATAATGAAAAGGGTTAAGATCAGCTGTTGATAGTTCTGTTTCGCAGATAAGCAAACCTTGCGACTTTCAGTCTAAAGCAAACCTTAAAATAGTGCTTAACCCGTTTAAATGTCATTCAGACATTCAAACTCCCCTTTAAAAGGGGATTTTTAGTATAATCGCTAAATGATGAAACCAAAATCAAAGCCAGTAGTCATCTTATATCCTGAAATTGCCGATAAAATATCACAGATGGTTAAAAGTGATCAGGAAATGAGAGTAAGAATGCAGGATGATCCAAAAGCTTACAAATCTGATATAGATACGAGGAATACAGATCAATTGAGAAAAATTGTTGAGGAAATTGGCTGGCCAATTTTTTCTAAAGTTGGTGAAGAAGCGTCAGGGAGTGCATGGCTTCTTATCCAGCATGCCGATCATGATGTTGTCTTTCAGGAAAAGTGTTTGAAGCTAATGAAAAAAGCTCCTAAAAAACAAATACAAATCCAAAATATTGCGTATCTTGAAGATAGAGTGAGGATTAATCAGGAAAAACCTCAAATTTACGGAACACAATTTGAATTAGTCGGGGAGAACGACTGCAAGCCAAAAAACCTTGAGGATCCAAAAAACGTTGACAAAAGAAGGAAATCTATGGGGTTGAATACGATTGAGGAATATAAAAAAGAATTTATGGAGTTTTATCAGCTAAAAGCAAAACACCACGGATGAATCCGTGGGTGAAAGCTTTACCGCGGAGCGGTCAGCGAACAGCTTTTAGCTGTGAAGCTGTATTGAGAAGCTCGCTGCTTTAGCAGTGCAGCTTCATAGAGTCGGCAAGTAAGGCTTTTGATATACTTAAGTTATGGTTTTGTGGCTAATTAATATTCTTCTCTGGGTTTCAGCAATCCTTGTCTATAAAAAAAGATTTACGTCTCAAGGCAGGATAAGCGGGATGTATTTTGTTCAGCTCTATTATTTTATTTTGGCAATTGCTGATTCTTTACTGATGATTATGATTGCTCTGAATATTTTTCAAAGGCCAGAACTTCATAACCTGCAGATCTCCTCATCTTTTGTCTTTGGACTATTTTCAGCGTCTGTGATTACTGCGGCTATTGGCGTTGGAATTCATTCAACTGCGACTTCGGTTTATCAGGCTCTGATAAAAGAAAAACAAACTGAACTTAAAAGTTTTCGTATCAATGAAATTTTTCATCTTAATTTAAGTCACAATTTAATCTTTATTAGCGTGATTTTAGCTTCTTTTTTTCTTGCAGTTTTAGAGATAAATCATCCGTCAACGCGTGATTCAATGTTTTTAAACGCAGGCTCAACAATTACGCTAGGTGTAATGATTGGGTTAATTGAAACAATCGCAATTTTAAGAAGTTCCGGAACAACATTTTCTTCGCATTTGAATTACTGTATTTTAGGGACGTTTTTGGGAAGTGTAGCGATATTTATTTTTTGCCGGCCTTTTATGACGAGCGTTGATGCGTATCCTGTGGCTTATATTATGTTTGCTTCATTAGTGACCGTATTTTTGTCTTTGATAATTACAACTGCAATTTTTATGACATCACATACTTTGAGTTCAAAGATTGTTAAAAGAACTTTTCCCGAAGGTCATCCCTTTAGGGAAGTGTTAAAGCTAAAGGTTTTTTTGATAAAAATTGAGAGAGAATGGCTCTAAGGCTTTAGCTGTTCGATTGGCATTCTACCTTCAGGTTTTCCGGAAGTCTTGAGCAATAATTTTTGTATTCTTCTGATCCCTTATTAAAAACTTTGTTAGGATAGTTAATAAGAAATTCATCACATTTTTTGCCGTTTTCTGGTGAAGTTTTAGCTGCTTCCCGGCACATAAAAATAGCCTTATCCGTTAGATTAATACTTGTTTGAAGAATTCTACTGGTAGTTTGTAAAAAACATAGCGACTGAAAATTTGTAGGAAGTTTAGTGCAGAAATCAGCAAGAAAAGGCAAATTATTTTTTTTAAAAGCAAAATGATTTGCAACAGCATTCATAAGAGTTTTGTAGCATTTGGTTTGTTGAGGAAAATCAGACGTGTATGAACAAAAGTTAGTCAGCCCTTCGGGAGTGCTGATGTCATTCCAAAAATATGGCCAGGATTCTCTATGACATACATAATAGGGTATACCTGTAAAGCTATCGCAAAACTTATCGATACTTTGTTTGTTCTTCTGAGGAGCAATATTTTCTATAAGTGTAAAATCGTCAGGCTCTAGAGGTTGGAAGAGTTGCATAAAAACCCCGGAGATACAATTTTCTATATATTCGCGACCTTCAGTTTCCTTACCTATATCTTCGCAAATCTCAACCGATTTTGAGATATTTGCATTTGTTAGAAACATACTTAAATGACCAAGTCCATGATTGCAGTTATAGACATCAACTTCTTTAGGGTGCCAATCTTCTCTAGGTTCACATATAGTTGCCAGTTCTGATTTTAAAGAATCTGCTTGACCTTCAGCTATAGTTTCGGTTTTAAATTTCTCGATAAAAGCTCCATGAGAACAGCCGCCGCTACAAAGATTCGAAGGGCATCTGGCTGCGACATCTTTCCAATTGGCAGGATTCTTTGTGACTTCCGCTGAACCCAAATCGTGAGCTAGAGTATGACAATAGGCAAAAGTGGGATCTTTCTCCCGGACATTTTCAAGAATTTGGAAGGCCTCTTCCATAGTTAAATTCACTGGATCTTTAGTAAGTTTAAAAATCTTATCACTATAACATTTATCCTTACCTTTAAATTCCTTACAAGTTTCAAAGATTTTTTCTGCATACTGAGTGAGGGTTGGGGCTGGTGGACTAAGTTTTCTCGAAAGAAATATTGAGAGCATGTAAATTAAACCAATAAATATAAAGCAAATTACGAGCTTAAGTAATTGGTTTTTCTTAATGGTTTTTCTCATACTGAATTGTAGATTTAATATATAGCGGAATTTATAACAGAATAATAGTTAACAAAACTTGAGGAGTGGGAAGATCTCAATTTCTTTCAGAAATTATCTCACCAAATCGAAGATTTGTTGATTCCTAATCTCGTCTAATTTTTCAAATCAAACCACAGGGGTTTGCTTCAAAAAATGAGGCACGAAGGGGATAGCACACCCTCCGCCAAGGCGGAGCCGAACCAAATCAGAGATTTGTTTTGATTCCCAATCTCGCTTTAATTTTTAAGCCCAATCTTTGAGATTGGCCCTAAAAATCTGAGGCACGAAGGGGAATCGAACCCCTGCATCGAGGTTTTGCAGACCCCAGCGTTTCCACTTCGCCATCGTGCCGGTTACATGAGCGAGCAAGTGAATTTTAGCACAAAAGAGTCTTAAAAAATGAATCTAAGCCGCTTTTTCATATAACTTGGCGACATTTCTAGCTTCATCTATTGTTACAAACGATAAGGCATTCAATGCCGGGAACACTGAGTCACGGCCAATTCGATCTCTCTCAAACGCGCCTATCTTTACCAAATTTCTGAGAGACCTTATAGGGTTTTCCAGGAGAGTTTGTGCGGGCATCTCAAAATTGGTACTGACATAAAAGACATCTTGTCTTGTGCCCTCAGGATCTATCTTATACTCTTCTTCCAAAAGCCTTCTAAAAACTCCGTGGTGGTAATTTTCATCCCGTCCTATTAAGTCAAAAATAGCAGCTACTGTAAGTGCACCTTCTCTTAAAGCAGCCTCTTTAATCCTTTCATAATTATTAGCTGTCACTTTTTCTTGAATATTCGCATAAGCTGCAATTTGCCGTCTCGTTTTAAAAGGAGGAACCCATGTGTGAGCTAAATTTTTATAATACTCTGCTTCAATTTGCTCGAGAGTCTTAAAAGAATTTTTATCGGGAGCTTGCTCTTGAGAGTCTGCGTTTACTCCTAGGGGTCTTTTAACACTTGTTAGAATTAAGCCGAATGCATTACCATGTTGATTTTCTTCTGTATCCCACATGCCATATACATCGTTATATCCCCAAACTGTTTGAGAAAATTCTTTAGCCCATCTCATGTAAAAGGGTAGCTTATCTTCAACCATTTTTACATCTACAATAACTCCCGCGAGAGGTTCAGAAATAGTTTCGTTTGCTAGATTGTCTGTAATTATGATTCTTGACCGAAGATCAGCTTTTCCTTTTTCACCGGGGATACGTTCTACTTCTCCATCCTTAAGTGGTCTATCTATAGTAATTACTCCATTGCGATAAACCCAAGGCAGGGGTCGTTTTAGTTTGGTGTTAAAAAGTCTATGTGTTTCAATACCCAGTGCTCGTTCTTGGTGGGTTATAACTAAAGTTTCAGAAGTGTGATCATATCCAGGTCCCAATTCTTTATATTTAAGCATTGGGTTATCTGCGTGTCTTTCCAGTTGAGTCATAGTTAAGGGTATTACTAAAGTAGCCTGGCGTTGTAAACATTTAGTAAACCTAAAGTAGAATCCTAGCTTCGGGCATGTTAAAATACCTAGGTTTGGAATGAAAATTTTTTTGGGCGCGTAGCTCAGCGGTAGAGCGCGTCTCTGATAAAGACGAGGCCCTTGGTTCGACACCAAGCGCGCCCACCCCTAAAATTAATTCCTTGCAATTTCAACCGAAATTGTAAAAACGCAACGCTAGGGGTTCGACACAATCACCGCCCACATTGATACTTTTTGGTTTCTTCTGTTTAAATTTTCCAAAAATTATGGGCTAGAGGAGGGCGCTGCTGATGCTTCTGGACTTGAAGATGCAGTGGGCGATTCAGCAGGGGATGAGCTTGGTGAGGATGTTGCAGATGCAGAGGGACTTGGGGTAGGCGTAGGAGTTGAGATTGTTGATGCAGATGGGGAAGGTAAAGCACTTGCCGAAGGAGAAGGGGTTGCGCTTGGTTTTACAGAAGGCTTTGGTGTGGCTTTAACTGCTGGTTTTATTGAAGCTTTAGCTGAAGCGGACGGACTTGGTGAGGGTTCTGGAGTGGGTGTAGCGGTCGCAGAAGGTGATGGACTGGATGTTTCCCCTAATACTTCAGGCGAAGGGAAAAAGGTATTTTTAACGAATATTCCACCACCTACGAGCATTAGTACTAAAAAAGAAGCTAGCCCTACTGTAAGTTTTGAGGGCTTATTCGCAAAGAGTCTTTGGAACATGTAAACATTATATACATAAATTAAATATTTGCGCTTTCAGGCTCAGAGCAAACAGTTTTTACATAATTCTTTCTCTATTTATATTTGAACTTTCACACTACTTTCGTAAATTACGTGTTATGGATGATGAAGTTATTGCTGGTCACCAGGCAGATATAGAGGATGCTCAGAATCAGATTCAGGAACAGCAAACCCGGGTTGAAACTGCTCAGGCTGCGATTGACCAGAGAATGAGTGATTTGCAAAGTCAAGCTGATCAGGCTCAGTCACAGGCTGCTCAAACTCCTTAGGTAGTGTAAAACCTCTTTGTGCGGGTCTTTACGCTTCTTCAGACAGACTATTAAATTAAGCAGAAAAAGTCCGGATCCGCTAGGATCAAGAATTTTTTAATGACTAAAATCCCTAATTTGGGAAAAATTATAGCAAAAAAGCAAAAAAAGTTGACTAATTTAGGCCTGGTGAGTTAAACTACTTTTTTGAATTGGCTTCTAAGTTAAAACACATCCTAAAGTCTCAACAATTCAGCCGGGAATGGCTGGAGAATGAATTTTTCCCTTTATCTTCGGAAATGAAACAATCAGTTTTGAATGGAGAAAGACGCCATGATCTGGACGGAAAAATTGTTTCCCTTTTATTTTATGAGCCCTCAACCAGAACCAGAACTTCATTTCAACAGGCTGCTTTAAAACTCGGCGCGCTAACTGTTGCCACAGAAAACGCCAAAGAATTCTCTTCGGCTGTAAAAGGCGAGACTATGAAAGATACAACGCGGATTATGAATGCATATCACTTTGACGCGGTCGTGATCCGCGCAGATTACGAGGGAGCCGCGGAAGAAGCAGCTTCTGTTTCGGATTCTCCGATTATTAATGCCGGAGACGGTGCAGGGCAGCATCCAACTCAATCTCTTCTCGATATATTCACAATTTATGAAAAGTTCGGAAAAATCGATGGGCTTAAAGTTGCCTTTGTCGGAGATCTGAAGTATGGAAGAACTGTGCGGTCTTTATGTTATTTGCTGGGAAAATTTAAGGATGTTGAGGTTCATTTTGTCGCACCGGATTCGCTTCAGATGAGAGAGGATATTTTGGAATATCTAAAAGAAAGCGGAATTAAATACGAGTTGCATTCTGATATCAATGAAGTTGCAGAGATTGCAGATGTTTTTTATATGACCAGAGCTCAAAAAGAGAGGATGAAAGAAGGAGAGGAATTTTCGCCTGACGGTTATAGAATTACGGAAGCTTTGCTGAAAAAAATCAGAAAAGAAGCGATTATCTTGCATCCTTTGCCTCGTTCAAATGACTTTAATGAAATTCCGGAGGAGTTAACCGATGATCCGAGAATTTTAATTTTCAGACAGGCAGAAAACGGATTATTCACCCGCATGGCGCTTTTGAAAATGGTTATTGAGTAGTTTTTTCTTCTACCACTGAATCGCAAATTTTCTCTTTGCAACTTTGGCAGCAAAGTTGCGCAAACTGGGCTCGCTGGAAAGTCGACCTAATTTTACTCAGTCGCTGATCGGGGAGGCTGCCCCTTCGGCTTTTTTGCTAATCGCAAAAAACCGAAATCCCCTGATAGCTCCTTCATAAAATCTAATACACCCTTTGCTTCGCAAAGCAACGGTCTTTGTTTCTAAGCTCGCTCTCTAAAAAGCAGCTGCGTTCATGCTCGCAAATAAGACGATTGCTTTATGTGTTAGAATTTAATTCATGCAGGTTGTTGCCCCGGAATTAATCCAAAACAAGCGCGTACTTCTTCGTTTAGATCTTGATGTTCCTTTAAAAGAAGTTAATGGTGTTATGACTATCGAAGATGATACCCGGCTGATGGCTGGTATGGAAACTCTCGGTCTTTGTTTAGAATTTGCTTCATCTGTAACTATCTGTGGCCATCTAGGACGGCCTAATCCGCCGGCTGGCGGAGAAGATCCAAAATTATCAGTTAAACCAATCGTCGATTGGCTTGAGGAAGGATACGGTCATATTCAGCTTCCTGTCGGAAAATTACATATATTGGAGAATTTAAGATTTGAACCGGGCGAAGATTCCTCGGATCCTGAATTTGCAAAAGAGTTAGCTTCGCATGGTGACTTTTATATATATGAAGCTTTTGCAACTCATCGGCCTTCAGCTTCCACGACAGTAGTCCCAACACTTTTACCTCATGCAGCAGGTTTGCGGTTTACCAGGGAGGTGGACGAACTGAAACAGGTTAGAGAAAATCCAATCAGACCTCAAGTTGTAATTTTGGGAGGAGCGAAAGTTGAGGATAAAATGCCGGTTATAAAAGCCATGGCTTCTAAAGCAGATGTGGTTTTAGTCGGCGGAAAATTAGCCAAAGAAATTAAAGAGCAGGGAATTGAAAACCTTGGAGCAAATGTGATGGTAGGGAAGCTAACTGAGGATGGGTTTGATATTTCGGACGAAACAGCAAGTGCATGGGCAAATCTTTTAAAAACAGCAAAAGAAGTCGTCTGGAATGGACCTTTAGGAAAATTTGAAGATGATAAATATTCCAACACTAAAAAAGTTGCTCAAGCGATTATTGATTCCGGAGCGAAAAGTATAATCGGCGGAGGAGATACTATTTCTGCTGTTACAAAATATGGAATGATTGAAAAATTTACATTTGTCTCAACCGGTGGCGGGGCAATGCTTAACTTTTTAGCTGATGGTACACTTCCGACTATCGAAGCGCTAAAATAGCCCTCTTTCGAGTAACTTCACTCAATTGACAATAACCTCGGGGTGAAATACGCTAGAAATCTATGTGGAATGAGTTAATGGGGGATGAAACTCCTAAAAACAGACACAAACTTTATATAAAAATTGGTATTTTGGCAATTCTGCTAGTACTAATTCCGTTGGGTGTTTACTTAGTAAGGCAAACTCAAATTTTTAGACCCAAAGCTGTTGATGAGCAAATAAACCCGGAAACTAGTTTTAGTCTTGAAGGACCTTTAGAGCAAGTTATATGTGTTAGGGCTCCCTGTCCGCCGGTGCCTGTTTCTACTTTAAATATAGGTTCAGAATTCGAGGTTAATGTTTTGGTAAGGTCTGATTTTGATTCAGCAAATGTCTTTAAAGCGAATGTTAATTTTCCAAAAGACCTTTTAGAAGTAATAGCCATTGACACTCCCATAATAACAAACCCTCCGATTTGTGGAGGGATTGCCGGTTTAAGCTGTCCTAGCGGTTACTATTGCCGTATGAGCGAGCCTGCAAATATGCCGGACCAATCAGGTGTATGTTTGCCTGAAGATCAAATCACCTGTAATACCAGTGCCCGGGAATCAGGTTGTCCGAGAGGTTACAGTTGCGAACAATACTGTCCTCCAGGCTCTGGAGACTGCTCTTTAACTGCAGGAGTATGTAAGGCAATTTCTTCAGAACCTCAAGCTTGTGGCGGGTATCCAGATGAAAACGGAAATTCTCCAACCTGTCCTCAGGGTTATACATGTGATTATTCGGGAAATGACGAGCAGGTTGCTGATCAGATGGGAGTCTGTATTCCGTCGGATACAGCGCCCAAGTCCTGTTCAGGTCCCACCGATAATTCCTGTCCCGCAAATTACACCTGTTATCAGGATTGCGGGCCGCCTGTTGTCCGAGGAGGTGATCCGGAACCAGGCTATACCTGTTTAAGCCAGGCTCAAATAGCTTCGCGCGAAGTTAGTGGGTGCCCCATATGTCTTTCTTCATCAACGAAAATCTCCACGCCAAAAGGTTCTGTTTATGTCTCGGAGCTAAAGGAAGGAATGGAAGTTTATTCTCAAGATAAATCTGGAAAGCAAACAATTGCTAAAATCTTAAAAACCTCATCAGTTAAAGCACCTCTAACTCATAAAGTGGTACATCTGTCATTAAAAGATGGCAGAAATGCATATATATCCCCAAATCACCCAACCATAAGCGGTGTAACCGTTGGAGAACTAAAAGCAGGTGATAGCTATGACGGTTCTGTTGTAAAAAGCGCAGAACTTGTGCCCTACACCAGAGGTAGAACTTATGATCTTCTCCCCGAGGGAGAAACAGGTTTCTATTACGCGGACGGGGTTTTAATGGCCTCAACCCTAAAAGGCTCGGTTAAAGGACTCACAGCCAATGCTCAAAATACAGAGAGCTCGTGCCGGGAAGACGCTCAATGTGCAGAAGGTTTTTACTGTAAGAGCAGGACGCGCTGCCGAACCCTTCCTGATGGGACAGCCCAGTGTACAAATGTAATTGGTGGTGATTGTTATCCTAAACCCAGTGAGGGGGAGTGTGCTCAGGTTATCACTAGGGCCTGTTCCAATACAGCCCCCCAGGTTTGCAGGGATTTTCCAACGCCTTGTGATGTTCCGGATGGTTGGGTAGTTCCGGGATTAAACTCTAGAAATTCCAACTACTTCATAGTAGATTGGGTTCAAAAGTCCTTTGATAATGGTGCTGGGACGATCACTTTAAACGGGAAAAGCCAGGGAACTAAAACCAACCTTACACCTCTCACTATGGTCACTATTAAATTTAAGGCTAAAAAAGCTGGTACGGGGACAATCTCATTTGGGGACTCCACACAAATACTAAGGCTTTCAGATTCACAAAACATACTCCAGACTAAGAGAAACTTGGAGTTCACAGTTGCCGGAGCAACGCCTTCAGCTTCTGTTATAGGTGATCCTTGTGGGCCTGGTGGGATAGCCCCTTGTCCTTCCGCATCGGCTTCACCTTTGGCAGGCACTTGTCATACCACACCAGATTGTTCAGCTAATCAATATTGTCAATACGTTGAGGCGGAATGTTCGGTGGGAAATTGTCCCCGATACGGATACTGCGTGGCAAATAATGGAGGCAAGGGCGATGCCAACAATGACGGATTTATTGATCTGGCTGATTTATCGATTCTTTATTCCAGCTTTCTTAAGAATGTAGCAAAACTTGACTTTAATAATGACAATAAAATTAACAGTATTGATTTTGGGTACATGATTTTACTTCTGCGTTCACTGCGCGTTATTAATTAATTTTCGGTATAATGATTTTATCGCGATGGATCAAAATACCCAGCAATTACCTCATCTTGTAGTCGAAGACGAACACAAAAGAAGTCCCTGGGCGATTGTCGGAATTGTGACCTTGTCGATTACACTTCTCGCGATACCTTTAGGCATTTACTTAGTTGGACAGCGAACTCAGCTTGCTCCGCAAGCTGCAGTAGCAACACCTGCGCCCGAAGCGCCAACCTCGATTTTTTTAGAATCAAGACTTTCACCTGATTCGGGCGGAGGAGTAATTCCAGTTGACGTCTTTATCAAGTCAACTCAGGATCCACTTAATCTCGCAAATGTAAAATTTAAATTTGATCCCTCGTTTTTATCAGTTGATAATATTGCAACTGGTGCTGCTGAACCGGGAAAAAATCAGATTTTTACTAAATGGTTAGAAGCTTCATCGAATGATGAAAAAGGGGAGATTTCGATTATTGCAGGAGTGCCAAATCCGGGTATTTTATCTTCAGATGTGCCTGAGGGAAAAGTTTATCTTGCTACATTGAATCTAAGACCAAAAAAATCAGGGACTGCAGTTTTACAAATTGGCAGTAATTCCGAGCTCTTAAGAAATTCAGATAACCAAAATATTTTTCAGTCAGCTACGGATTTAGTTCTAAATTTACCGAATCAGGTCCCCTCAGCGACTCCTGTGCCTTCTGCAAAATCCCAAAACAATCAGCCATTAATTGTGATCACAAATCCGGTAACGGCGGCTAATTATTCCTATTTCACCCCACTAGATATTATCTGGAGCTCATTCAATGTCGAGATTATTTCGCAGATAAATCTTCTCGTTAACGGTGTTTTATATGGTCCGATTGGAGAAAATGTTGATCCTGCAACAGGTAAATATACATGGAATCCGCAGGATAGTCTGTCCATTCCTTATATTCAAAGCGCGAATACTTTTTCAATTGAAATTGTCGGACTCGGAAAAGACGGAGAAACAGTCAGAGCACATACCGGACCTTTTGGATTAGTTGGTTCGGATACAGTTTCTGGTTTAGCACCAAATCTAACCCTGTTCTTACAGAATCAGCTTTCGGTCGCCGATGCCTCAAAACTTCTTGCAAACTATTTAGGTTCTCCTGTTGCTGATAAAGCTTTAGATTTTAATCGTGACGATATTATTAATGAGCTTGATTTTTATTTGTTAAAGCAAAACCTTACGGGTCGGGGGATAATTAAATAAACCAATGAGTAAACTCGCGCTTTGCGCTAAACCAATGAGCAGAGCTTGCGACTTCGTCTTAAACTAATTCCCAATATTGTCTTTTGTGTTTTAATTGGACATTTGTTTATTTGGCATTGGGTTATTGGTTTATTCAAAATTAGAATAATTTTGTTTATTTCTTGTCTGGAATTGCTTAAATATTTATGTTAGGTTTAATTAGTAGATGATAAAAGTTGCGATTAATGGATTCGGAAGAATTGGGAGAAATGCCTTCAAAGTAGCAGTTGAGTACCACACAGATGCTTTAGAGATAGTAGCTATTAACGACCTCTCAAAACCTGAAGTTCTGGCCCATCTTTTGAAATACGACACATCCTATGGAATATGGAATAAAAAAATTGGATTTGATGAGACCAATCTTATTATTGATGGAAAACCTTACCCTGTTGTAGGTGAAAAAGAACCGGCTAACTTACCCTGGAAAAGGTACGAAATAGATGTGGTTATCGAATCAACCGGCAGATTTACCGACGCGGAAGGAATGAGGCAGCATTTGTCAGCCGGTGCAAAAGCGGTTGTTTTATCGGCTCCGGCAAAAGGCGATGGGGTTCAAACATTTTTGATTGGTGTAAATCATGGCCAGTATAAAGGCGAACAGCTGATTAATAACGCTTCGTGTACAACAAATTGTATTGCGCCTGTTGCGGCAATTCTTGAGGGAAAATTTGGAATCCTAAAAGCCTTGATGACAACAGTTCATTCCGTTACCGCGGAGCAAAATTTAGTTGACGGGCCGCCTCCAGGAGGTAAATCAGGGGATTTAAGACGTGCCAGATCAGGGTTTATGAATATGATTCCGACGACAACAGGCGCAGCGATCGCCACAACCGAAGTTATGCCTCAGCTAAAAGGACTTTTCGATGGACGTTCAATCAGAGTTCCCACCTTAGTGGGATCCATTACTGACTTTACTCTTTTGCTTAAATCCAAGACAACGGTTGAGGAAGTGAATGAAACATTTAAACAGGCAGCTGCGTCAGAGCAGTGGAAGGGAATTGTAGCGGTAACTGAGGAGCCCTTAGTCTCGTCGGACATTATCGGTAGGAGTGAGTCTTCAATTGTTGATCTTGGCTTAACTCAATTGATTGATGGCGATTTTCTTAAAGTTTTTGCCTGGTATGATAACGAATGGGGTTATTCCAATCGCTTAGTAGAGCAGGTGATTAATGTAGGAAATAATCTTCCGTCTGTTGTGATTCCCGGACCTGAGCATGCTGAAGCTGCATCTCCTGTATCTGAGCCTGAGCAAGCTGAAACTGCAGAAAAAGAGCCTGAAGCTCCGAAGGATGAGCTAAAAGAATATGATGTGAATCCAGTTGTTCACAAAGCTGAGGATTTAGAAAAAACTTCCTAAGAGATTTCTTTGAGAGCGGAAAAAGCCCGGTCAATATCTTTTTTATCCAGAAAAATAGTTAGTTCAGTATATGAGGATGCAACCTCAATAATACTAATTCCTTCCCAGGCTAATTTTTTCAAGATTGCATAATAAACTCCGCTAATATGAGGGGCCTCTTCAGGCAGCATTATTGTTATTGAGGAAAGATTTTCATGCTTTATTTTTATCCGTTCCTGTTTAAAAACCTCTTCAATTTTATTTTGCAAATTTGTTGAGGCAAATATGGAGCTTTCAAAAATACCGTTAGTTACTGTTAAGAAGCTATTAGGTACAGTTAAGATGTGCTCTGAAATCATAGCGACATTTTTCGGTAGAGTAGGAGATTTGCTATAAGTAAATTCGACAATATTTGATCTTACCGTTATATCAGTGATTCTGGTAAGGATATTCCGCAAGGGTTTATTTTTACCCTGAGCTTCCCCGGAAAATCTTTTTAGAGCCATGATAATAGCTCCGGTTTGGACTTTTTTATAGAGCTTTTCTTCGAGTTCCGGTTTAATTTTTCTGGCGAGTGCGGATAGATTTATTAAATTTTGCGAAAGTCCTTCTTCGAGAAAAGGGGATTGGCTAATCAGCTCTTTGACAGCCTCTGGGATAGTAATCATGTTAAGAATTTAACAAATTGTATTAAATTTGTCAAAAATATTTAAAAATTTGTTAAATTCAGATCTGCATAGTATATTCACGTAATGAGATCAGAAATTTTAGGACTTAGGCTTAATCCCCGACAAAGAAGGAATTTAATGCATAAACCAAGTGAGGTGTACGCTACTGATGAGGGAGAGAGCAGGATTCATTTTACAAGGAGCGGAGATGGTAGGTTGCGCTGGATTGGGATGCAGGAAAATCCTGATGGTCGCTGGGTTTTTGATCCCTCCAAGGCGGGATTCGCAATTGGTCCTAAAGGTCATACCTCAATTCAGCATATTGCTGAATCAGCAGGTTATAAGAAAAGATTAGTTGCCGCATCTTCCTAAAAGTAGCAAAGAAATTGATTCTTTAGTACTATTACTCCTGAATGTTAAGTGTTTTAAGCGAATTCTTAAGTAGAAAATTCACTCCTTTAAATTTAATTACAATATCAAAATCCAGGCTAATCCAGAATTACGAAAGCTTGAGCAAAATTAATCCGGAAATAAAAGTTGCACCGGTTTTAAAATCAAATGCTTATGGTCACGGGATAAAACTCGCGGGTAAAATTCTTGATGAAGTTGACGCACCGTTTTTATGCGTAGATTCCTTATACGAAGCCTTTCAGTTAAGAACTCACGCCAAAGTAAAAACTCCTATTTTGATTATGGGTTATATTCATCCGGAAAGCTTAAAGATAAAACAGCTTCCTTTTTCTTTTGCTGTTTACGATCTGGAGCATGTAAAAGCTTTGAATAAGTATCAGGAAAAAGCCCGGGTTCATATCTTTGTCGATACAGGAATGCACAGAGAGGGAATTGATTTGGATAATCTTGAGGAATTTTTAGAAAGACTAAAAAAACTTGAAAATATTGAAGTCGAAGGCTTGATGTCGCATCTTGCAGAAGCATCAAAACCAGAGTCTCTATTAACTAAAAAGCAGATAGAAAATTTTGCAAAAGCTAAAGAGATAGTTTTAAAGAAGGGCTTTAAGCCAAAATGGTTTCATATTGGCGGAACTTACGGACTTTTGAACAATTTAGCTGCCGGATGTAATTTAGTCCGGATTGGCAGAGCTGTTTACGGGATAGAAGAAAAAGGGGTGGCGGGAATAAATCTCGAACCTGCTTTAAAACTGACTACAACTTTGGTTCAGATAAAAAAAGTTAAAAAGGAGGAAAAGATTGGTTATAGCGGAACTTTTACAGCAGATAAAAATATGAGCATAGGGATTTTGCCATTAGGCTATAACGAAGGTGTAGACCGGAGGCTTTCAGATAAGGGGGTGGTGCTGATTGACGGTATTAAATGTCCCATTGTCGGGCTTGTTAGTATGAATATCACGACTATTGATATATCGAACGTAAAAAGACCTGTTTTGGGGCAGGAAGTGGTTGTTTTTTCGGATAATGATGAAGATCCAAACTCTTTAATTAAAGCCTGTAAAGCCGGAGGAATTTTGCCGCATGAGATGTTAATTCATATCGCAGAATCAACCAAGAGAGTTATTATTTCCTAGTGATTAGTGATTAGTGATTAGTGATTAGTGATTAGTGATTAGTGATTAGTGATTAGTGATTAGTGATTTAGGGAGTTGAGGGCTTGGTTAAATTTACCGTTTGATTCGATCCTGACCTTTAAAACTTTTATTGCGCCAATCTCTCCGTTTCTGTCGCTTGCGATAATAAGTTGATATGAATCAGGGATTGTTTCTGTCGGGATCTGAAAACTGAAATTTCCTTCATAATCCGGAGTTATGCCATGCTTTAATCCATCCGGTGCCAGCCATATTTGAAGTGTTGTGCCGGCAGTAGTTGTCCCGCTGATAAAATCGCCCTGTTTCATTAAATATTGCCTATCAGGATCAAGAGAATCAATCGCGTAATTGTTGGGTTGGACAGCCAGATATTTTTGATAGAGAGGAATTCTTAAAAACCAAATTAAAACAAGAATGCCGATAATTTCTGTGATAATTAGCGGAAAGATAAGTTTTTTTCGTTTAGCGCGGGTTAAACCGAATTGATAAGTAATAGCATTCATATAAATTTGACGGTAGACGATTGAAGATGGAAGATTGTGGGAGATGGTAGAGAATGGAAAGTAGATAAAATCTATCTTCAATTTTCTATCATCAAAATACTATCCTCCATTTTCTACCGTCTATAGTCTAAGATTAATTCCCCTCAAGTGCTCTCTGTATTTCTTCAGGAGTTAGGTCTTCAGGATCGCTATTAATGGTTTCACAATCTGCGTTATAAGGGTCATTGCATGCAGTATCATCCTCAACCGGATCGGAGACTGGAATAGGGGAAACCGGAATTTTACCGTCACCAATTTTAATTACCCCCGTTCCGATCAATGCAAGAGTTGTGGCTAAAATAAGTCCAATCATAGTTAAAACCGCAAGAGCAGAAAAACCTCTGAAAGTGATGAGTGATGAGTGATGAGTGATGAGTCGGGCAGATTTTTTTATCATTGTTGTAGGGCTTTTACGGTGATCTCGTTAATTTTGCGTCCGAGTGAATAAAGTATAAAAGTCTGACCATTTGGCCCGATGTCGAGAATATCTTCACTGCCGTTTCTTGATCTTTCAACAAATTTGCCATCTTTTGTTTTTACTTCAACCGGATCAGATGTTTCATCAGAAACATCCCATTCAATTTCAACTTCTCCGCAAGTTGATGTGCCTGCAGGAATTATGCACGGATTAGGATTTGCAGAAATTACGCCTGAAGGTTGCGTCAAACCCATTTTTTTAACCAGAATATCAAAAGCATCTTTTGGTGGTATATTTTTCATCTGGAGATCTTCTCTTTTAGCATCGGCTTCGCTAATTGGCAATAATTTCCCCTTGTATGAAACCCTTAAAATCTTTTCGCCCGAATCATTTGTACAAAGATAAACGGTCGCATCGTCTTTTATGCTTTCTCCGGTGCCGTCTTCTAAAGGAACATCGATCATAACTTTAAGCGATGTGTTTACTCCTAAATCAGCTTTAACGCAAAGATTTGGTTTTCCTTCTTCAATTTGTAAATACTTTAAAACACGGTTGAATTTTTTAGCCAGTTTATAGTCAAACTTAATTTTTCCGCGGCAGGTTCTTAAAGCATCTGGGTCCTGAGACTGCAAACAGGTACTGTCTTCGGAAACCACCCGGCTTAAATATGATTTGAATTCCTGTGCAGTTCTTATTCCCAGATCTTTTTTAAATACACCATATTGTCCTTTTTCACTCCAGTCTAAATATGTCTGCATAACTTTGAGTCTTTCCTGGCTAACCTGGACTTTGTTTGCAGAATCCTGTGCAAAAACAGCCTGATTTATTGAGATAATGATTATGAGAAATAAAAGAGTTAATAGATAAACTTTAGAAGTAGTGGACAGTGAGAAAAATTTCATGGCTCATTCTCTAGAATATAACCTTTGCTCAGGAGTTTGCAACATTTTCTGTAGGATTCTTACACTAAGGAAGAAGGAAAACATCATTGCTATCGTTGCAATTTCCTTCTTCTCCTGACTCACAAATAACCTGAGGCTGATTTGCCTGCTCAATTTTTTTTTGTTTATCCACCTCGGAAAAATAGGTGAATGTCTGGGTAAATTCCCACATTATAAAGATGCCGATTACCACAATGAAAAGTAACGATAGGGGTGATATGCCTTTTTGATTCATAATTTATGGACGCTTGAAGATAGAAAATGGAAGATAGTGGTAGAGAATGGAAAATTGAGAATGGACGTCTTAGACGAAGTCGCAAGCCTCGCTTATCTTCGATTCTCAATCTTCAAAATACTATGTTCTATCCTCGATAATCTATCGTCTAATATTTCTAATTATTATCATCCTGATTAACAGTCGAAAGTATTTCAAGCTGTTCCTGATCAAGTTGGTATTTTTCCTGAACAGGTGCGTATTTTGGATCATTGGAAATGTTATAAGGGGTAGACTCGGGTGAGGGAGTTACCGAAGCAATTGGAGATTGTTTAAAAAAACCCATGTAAAATGCAAAGCCTAAAAAGGCAAGAAAAAGTATTCCGATTATTATAAAAATTCCACTTGATGCTTTTTGGTTCATACTTAATTAATAGGACACGTATCTATAGCATTAGGTGTTCCCGGATATATTTGATTTGATGAATTCCTGCACTGTCCACATGAGTCGCAAGTTGGATAATTCCCGGGGCAACTGTGAGAGTATTCTGAGTCAGGGCTAAGCTTATTGCAGTAGAAATCCTTATTAAAGACTCCTTTAATAGTACAGTATAAGTTGTCGTCAATTCTCGATAAGTTGCATGCACCTGTAGAAAGAGAGCAGGTGAAATTGGATTCATAACATCTTGGCAGTGATGAATTCGACGGTGAGGAAGTGGAATTGGAAGTTAGGGAGGTGTCATTTCCTGACTCGACTGAAGTTTTGCCGTCACAGAAGGTGTTTTGGATAAACCCGGGCTGATTTTTGAAAAGAGTTTCCGCGTTTCGGTAGTGGGTTATGACATCCGTTGGCAGGGTTGCGCAGGTTGGATTCGGTTTAAACTTTTGATCTGTTGAAAGAATCGGCGTAAAAGTACCGCCTGCAAAAATCATCCAAATTTTTTGCGGGACCCGCCTGTCGTTACAAATATTAACTCTTCCGGTTGTGTTGTTTGCGGAAGTTGCAGTGAATAGCGGATTTAAACCTAAATCAGCTTTAACGCAAATTCCCGGAATGTCATTAAAAACTGCATAAAATGCGGATAATCTGGCGGCGGTTTTAGCCAGATCAAATCTGGTTCTGAATTTTGAATCGATACATTGTCCGACGTTTGCATTATCCGGGCATGTAGGTAATTCGTTGACGATTGAAGTTAATTCATTCTTGGCGAGGGTTGAGACGATTCGGAGATTGCCGCTTGGAGAAGCGGGCAACCTTTGGTTTAATGCATCAAAACTTGATTTAAATCCAATAATTTCTGCCTTAGTTAAGCTAATTGGAATTGTACCTCCTCCGCCGGAACTTGCAGATGGAGCAGGGCTTGTGCTTGCAGCGGGAGAAGCACTTCCTGATGGAGATGCTGATGCACTGCCTGAGGGTGAAGATGAAGCAGAGGATGATGGGGATGGTGAGGAGGAAGGTGAAGCAGCAGCACACTGATTATTAACGCATTTGTTGGATGCACAATCTTTGTTTTCGTTACAGGCTCTTCCTGTGGCTGTGGTGCCTCCTGCGCATTTATTGTTTGTGCAGGTTCCCGACTGGCACTCCGACCCGCTGGTGCAGGAAGAGCTGCCGGTTTTCGTGCCTGTTGAATCACATTTTCCGTTAGTGCAGGATCCTGATGCGCAATCGGTGCCTTTAGTGCATGATGAACCTGAGGTTTTCGCTCCTCCGACGCATTTTCCTCCCGAACAATCGCCGGATTTACACTGGGAGTCCTTACCGCAAGACTTTCCTGCATCCAATAGACTGCCGGTGCTGTCGTTTTTGCTTCCCGGGGCGCATTTTATATTCTGGTTTTCCGGATCCTTAGGAACAAAAGCCACGATTTCGCTGGGGGTTATCTGTAGAATTGCCGGGAAAGGTGTCCAGCCGTTATATGAGACAGCGTCTGGGGTCCCGATGGTATTCGGCACGCCCGAATCATTTTGCCCCGAACCGCCGGTTACATAGTTCGTATAGATGACAATTCGGTCATTATCATAGCCTGTGGCTACATAACCGCTGGTTGACTGTTTATCGTTCCCGGTTCCTCTTTGCTGGAATTTTTCTCCGTTTGGATCCTTGACCGATGTTTCGATCATCGTTCCCCGGTCAAAATGAGACATTGTGGCTAGAGGGAATTTTCCGTTTGCCGGGCTTGCGGTCCCCGGGTTTTCGGTTAAGCATGAATTAGAGTTTGCATCATAACCTAAATTTTCGCATTTATAATATTGGTTCCAATCTTTAACTTTGAGATATTCATCCTTATACGGGTCCTCTTTTAAAGTATCGTTGGGGTTTTTGCCCTTTCTTATTGTATATATCCATTCATCACCGTCCGCGCTAAATTTATAAACCACATCCTTAAACTCCTTTGCTCTTAGCTCTTCGCCTTTTTTACCATCGAATCCGCTGTCCCGGCCGAATTGTTCATATTCGGGACCTGAACTTTTCTTTGGTTCAATATTGTCTTCGTTGGAATTTTTAAACGCCACATAGCGGTTACTCTCACTAAGACCAACCTTTACGCATCCGTCGGGCGGGGTGGGGAGAGTGGCCGCGAACGGGACTATGTTTGTCCTTTGCTGGACTAAGTAAACCGTCAGGCCGATTGCCGCAACTAAAAATAAGGGAAGGAGTATCTGGGAAATGCCCCGCTGGTTCAGCGTTATTCGTTGTTCGTTATTCGTTGTTCGTGATTCGTTATTCGCTGCAGACAGAGGCTGTTTTTTTTGATGAACGATGAACGAAAAACGATTAACCAGATCGGGCATATAAATTAACTATATAAATTGAAGGAGCGTTTGTCCAGTTAATGATGAGGGATAGGTTTAGAGTTATACGGTTAGGAGGCTGGTATCGTGAGGAGGTTAGGAAGATGGTGCCTAATACCAAAAACCCTTTAACCCTAAACCATACGAGCTTCGTTACCCTTTAACTCTAAGCTATCATTTAGCGTAAATAGTAGATTCGGACTCTGTAGGATTTCTTTCACCGTCATCTGTCCAGGTCATAAATTGAGACGAAGTGTCGCATCCTGTGTAATCAGTATCAGGACACTCAGGATCAGCAGGGTGAATGATAGCAGTAGAAGAGTTTTGGTTTTGAACAGGAACTTCAGAAGCTGCCTCTTTAGGTTTAGATTGCGCAGCCCAAAAACCATAAAAAATTACTCCTGAAACGAAAATTACAGCAACTGAAATAAATATAATTAACGATGTAATACCTTTTTCTGAGTTTGGCATTTGCTTGTACTGAGTAAAGCGAACGCTAAGTTTGACATTTTTCATTTTTTACAGCCCCACCTTTTCTTTGGCTAGTTTGATTTGTTCCGCAAAACCCTGCTCAATAGTATCTCTTGAAGGATCTTCCTTACCTGTGGCTGGCTTTAGCTGATTGTTAACAACAACTCTCCAAACTAAAGCACCATCATTGCCGGAGCATAGCAGCAATCTTCCTGAACCTCCGCCTGCTGCATTTGCAGGGATTTGTGTGCCTACTCCTAAGTCTGCAGGAACACATAGTCCTGCGACACCTTCTTTAATAGCATAAAATCTTGCTAAGTTATTAGCAACTTTTGCATCATAATAGGAAGTTGCAACTGTTGTTTTATCTTCAGGTGTTTCTTTGCAGACAGGGGAAGAGGTTGAAGTTGATGTTGACGAAGAAGATCCGGAGCCTTTATAAGCTTTTTCACCTTTACCGATTCCGGGAGCATATCCACCAGGATCTTTGCAGGGAATTCCTTTTGTAATAAGTTCTTTTTCGTGCTCAGCAACCCACTCTTCAACAGCGTTTGGTCCGTAAACAGCTGCAAAGTCAGCTTTAGACTGCTCGCTTTGTCCGCCTAGAGTTTGTCCGTCGCAGGCTACAGTTTTTCCCGCGGCCCACGGTAAAAAGCCCGTGCCGCTTTGAACTAAAAGAGTTCCGGCAATAATGCCTACTGCCACTAAAGCTAAAATTAAAACAGGGGAAAATCCTGATTGTTTATTAATATAGTATGTTTTGTTTTTCATTTTGCTATACACGCGTTTGCTTTAGCTTTTGCAGCTTCAAGTTTTTCTTTAGCCTTTGCTTCGATTTCGCTGTTAATTTTTCCTTTAACATTGCTTAAGATTTGATTAAATTCATCGTATCTCGTAAGCGCGATTTTTGCATCTGCCTCAGTTGCGGCCAGATCTTCAGGAGTAAATACACCGATTGCATAGCAGGGGATATTAAGACCATTTGAATCAACTCCGCAGGTACCTGAAGATGAAGATTTGCCTGGAGCTGATTGAGAAGCGGGGGCTTCACCGCCTGTTGATTGTGCTGACGGAGCTTTATTTGTACTTGCTCCAGTACTTCTACTGCCTGAATTGGTCACAGCTAATTTAGCCGCTGTGCAGCGTGTGTATTGAACAGCAACAGCCGCACCATTTTTTATCACAGAGGTTTCGCCTATCTCGCACCCTTCTCTTTTGTCTGTATCAGTTGGATCGTTATCGCCTCTACACCAGGAGGTTTCTACTTGTGTACACTTAGCAGTCGTATAAGTACATCTGGCTTTCTTTTCAATTACGTAACAGCCCAGTGTATTTCCAGCACATTCGTCACTGCATTGCTGCGTATCAGTTGCTGAAGCAGCTGATTGCCCCTTAGGTGAGCAGCCGTCGGCATAAGGGCCAGTATAACCTCCCCGACATTCAAGATTGGTCTGGCTGTGTTTTTTATTGCACCAGTTTAGATCATCAGAATTAAATTCTTCACAGCTTGTCTGATTTGCTTTTACAACGCAGCCATCGTTAAACGGTCCTCCGGATCCACCAAAGCATTCATAATTGGCACCATGTGATTTACAGAATGAAGTTGGTTCTCCTTCGCAGGTGTTAGTCATAGTATTGATCTGCGGTACATTCGTGAGAGTGCAGAGACCGGTATTAATATTAATTGAAGTATTCACTCCATAACCTGCGCAATCATCAAGATTACGGGGTGGTGCACAGCGGGCCTCACTTGAAGAGATATTTATACAGATTTTCCCAAAATTGCTACCCTGACTGCAATTTTCAACTATTTGACCATTTTGATTCCGGATTTCATTGCCACCACCACAATGTGTTTGGTTTAGATTAGTTGGGGAATTAATACAACTTGCCTGACCGGCAGCTTCAACGCATACATAATCTGCACCATAATCTGCGCAATTCTCTTTAAAACCATTATTAGCCTTGAACCTGACAGATGCGCCATTACAATAGGTGTCGAAAGAATTTGTAGGATTGGAGGCATCATCTGCTCTAGGTAAAAAGTTAACACCATTCTGAATAAGTAAAACGCCTGCGGCAATGCCGAAGAGGAGCAAAACTAAAACGGGGATGGGGGCGAAACCTGCCTGCCGGCAGGCAGGGCCTTTTTCGTGATTCGTTATTCGTTCATCGTTTGTCGTCAGCGCAGGTCGCTTTTTGCTATGAACTAATAACCAATAACGACGAACTATTTTCGGCAGGTTCATTTTTGTATTCTTACATTAATATTAAGTAATTTTTCAGCTTGACACAAGTGTGAATAATCTAGTAGAATTGCTTACTGATGTTTTCTAAGAGAAACAACGTATTTAATTTAGCTTCCGTTTAAGCTTGGCAACCGTTCGTCCGCCAGCTGGCGGAGGCGGATAGTCCCAAGCGTTGCACCCCTCGAATTTAAAAGTGAATAAATTAGTTAATGACAAGTCTAAACCGCTTGTTGGTTTTGTGGAGCAGAGGTTCGGGCCCGTAGTTCACCGGTAGAACGCTTCATTTGCAATGAAGATGCAGGAGGTTCGACTCCTCTCGGGTCCACAGGTTTAATGATTAAAGAATGATGATTAAGGATTAATGAATAAAATCATTAATCGTAAATCTTTAATCACTAATCAATCTTTTTTTGACTTGGATATGGATTTTTGACGAAGAATAGTTGAAAGTCCATATCCGGGCCGAAGATATGGCTTTAATTCTATTAATTCCCACTAGGGAAAGAGGAATAAAGTTTAAGTCCTTGGAGTTTGTACTTTGAAATGTGAATACGACATAAATGAAGAGCAATCAGCTCTCAGTCAACAGTCGTCAGCCAATCGCAAGAAAAGCTGAAGTCTGAAAGCTGAAGTCTGAAAGCTCTTTTATGAGAAGGCCAATAAGGGTCAGATTTAACATCTGATCCATGAGCGTCGTCGAGACGCTCAAAATAGTCATAAAATACTCAACAATAAGGCGTACGGTGGATGCCTTGGTTAGAAGTACCGAAGAAGGACGCACTAGACTGCGATAATCTGCGAGTAGCTGTCAAGAAGCTTTGATCCGCAGGTCTCCGAATGGGGTAACCCCCCGCATTTGCGGGACTTTCCGCTGAATACATAGGCGGTAAGGAGGGCACGATCTGAACTGAAACATCTAAGTAAGATCAGGAAGAGAAATCAACAGAGATTCCCTTAGTAGTGGCGAGCGAAAAGGGAACAGACTAAACCATACACCCCTTTTTCTTCGTAAGAAGAGAAAGCGTATGGGGTTGCAGGGTTCAAGACATGTGAGTAGTTTGGATAACAGAATTAGTTGGAAAGCTAATCCAAAGAGGGTGATAGACCCGTATGTAAAATCTAAACTACCGCTATTGAATACCTAAGTAACTCAGGACACGCGAAATCCTGAGTGAATCTGGGACGACCATGTTCCAAGTCTAAATATACTTCTAGACCGATAGTGAACTAGTACCGTGAGGGAAAGGTGAAAAGAAGGGCGAAACGCCCAGTGAAATAGAAACTGAAACCGTATGCTGTCGAGCTGCGGAAGTCCCGATTTATCGGGATGACCGCGTGCCTATTGAAGAATGAACCGGTGAGTTATTTTAATGTGCAAGTTTAAGCATTTAATGCGAAAGCGTAGGGAAACCAAGTCCTAATAGGGCGATTAGCACATTATTATAGACCCGAAACCAGGTGAGCTAACCATGTCCAGGGTGAAGCCGACCGAAAGGTTGGTGGAGGCCCGAACCGATGTCTGCGGAAATAGGCTCGGATGAGGTGTGGTTAGAGGTGATATGCCTAGCGAACTTGGAGATAGCTGGTTCTCCCCGAAATATATTTAGGTATAGCGGGTCGATTGTGTCTGGGGGTAGAGCTCTGGCAGGATTTTGGTGCAGCAATGTATCGGGTCCTATCAAACTTCAAATACCAGTAACACGCAAATCGGCCTAGTCAGTCCGATCCGGCTAAGCGGAGCGGTCCTGAGGGAAACAACCCAGACTAACAGCTAAGGCCCCCAAATGTAAATTAAGTGTTAAAGGAAGTCATTAACCTTAGACAGCCAGGAAGTTGGCTTAGAAGCAGCCACCTTTTAAAGAAAGCGTAACAGCTCGCTGGTCTATTATGGTTGATGGCGCCGACAACGTACCGGGGCTAAATTTACTGCCGAAGCTTTAGATTCGTCGCAAGACGAGTGGTAGGGGAGCGTTCTGACGACTGTGAAGTTCTGATGTAAGTCAGGGTGGAGTTGTCAGAAGTGAGAATGCCGGTATGAGTAACGAGATTTATGTGAGAAACATAAACGCCGAAAGCCCAAGGTTTCCGATCCAATGTTAATCAGGGTCGGGTTAGTCGGTCCTAAGGTCAGCCTTACACAGTAAGGGTAGCCGATGGACAACAGGTTAAAATTCCTGTACTTTTTTGTACCAATGAGCGTAAGCTCGCCCTGTTAAAAGGGTAGAAAGCTTTAAGGGTGGACAGAGTGGGAAAATCTTCGCCAGCTATATGCTGGTTTAAACAGCAAAGTAAGTAGAGACAGGCAAGTCCGTTTCTGCAAGCTGTCAGTATGCTGACTTTTATAAAGGTCGGTATTCTGACTGGGAGTCAGCAGATGCTGATAGCTAAAAATTACAAGCTGCTATGACGAAAGGAAGAACTTTTCTATTTTCAGGAAAAAGCCCGTAAAGGGGTGCAAAGGAACCGTACTACAAACCAACACAGGTGGGCGAGTTGAGTATACAAAGGCGATCGAGAGAACTATCCTTAAGGAACTCTGCAATACAACTGGACGTAAGTTAGCAAGATGTCCTCCCTACGCCGTAAGGCTGTAGGGCGCAGTGAATACCGCTGAGCGACTGTTTATCAAAAACACAGGTCCCTGCTAAATCGAAAGATGATGTATAGGGGCTGACACCTGCCCAGTGCCAGTAATTTAAAATTGGGAGTGACCTCACCGCAAGGTGAGTGAGCCCCCGGTCTAAGATCTGGTGAACGGCAGCAGTAACTATAACTGTTCTATGGTGGATTCGCCGCTTTAGAAGGTGTATTAGTGTTTTGAAATCTGACTGTATGCTGGAATAACTCTGTATCTGACAGTACTAAATTTAGGAAGGGTTGCTAAAATCCGGAATAAATATAAGTGATAATCTGTTCAGTGGAGTCAATCAGCAGGGAAGAATACGACCTACCGTCGTAGAACCCTCAGAGACTATTACGTCAGACTTAATTTGTTTTAACTTAACAAATTCAAGAAGATAGAGTCCGAACTACGTAGCGATGCGTAGAGGTGGCACATAACTCAGCCACAACATGAGTCAAATCATGTAATTAACACACAACATATGGAATTGAGCGAAGTTCCTTGTCTGGTGAGTTCAGACCCGCACGAAAGGTAGAACGACTTAGCGACTGTCTTGAGGATAGACTCGGTGAAATTGCAATGGCTGTGAAGATGCGGCCTTCCCATACTTGGACAAAAAGACCCCGTGGAGCTTTACTGGAGCTTGGCCCTGTTTTGAAAACTTAATTGTGTAGCGTAGGAGGGAGATTCGTCGACAATGAAACACCTCTCTTTTAAGTTTTTAAGACTAACAGTTTTTCCTTATAAAAACAGGAGACTGAACAAGGTCTGGCGGACAGTTTAACTGGGGCGGTTTCCTCCAAAATCGTAACGGAGGAGTGCAAAGGTACCCTTAGCCCGTAAAGAAATCGGGCTGTAAGCGCAAAAGTATATAGGGTGCTTGACTGCGAGACATACAGGTCGAGCAGGTGCGAAAGCAGGCTTTAGTGATCCTTTATTTGCTCATGGGAGCGATAAGGCTTATCGGATAAAAGCTACCCCGGGGATAACAGGCTAGTCTTGCCCAACAGTCCACAAGGACGGCAAGGTTCGGCACCTCAACAATATCGGGGTGTGGCAGGAGCGATCCTGTAGCACTGTTAAATTTTTTCGAATCCCCATTCGAAAAGGTCTTTTTAAATATAATTAGTGTTCTTCGATGAACATTGAAACAACTAGCTAAAATCGGTGAATACCTAATCAGCAATGGAAGGTTAATACCGAGGGAAACTAAGTAATGTAGAATGTACAATGTAAAATTTACAAAAAATCTAAAATTGTACATTATAAATTTTGAATTATACATTTCATTAGTCCCGTAACGACTTGTTAGAGCTTTAAAACTCTAACGGATGAAAGATTCCGGATATTCCGGATACTTAAACTTTCATAAACGGCTAGCACCACTTCTGCTGACGCAGAAGGGTTATGAGTTAGGAGTGATGAGTTATGAGTTTTTTCTCATAAGCAAAGCTTGCCAGCTAAAGCTGGTAACACATCAACTCAAGCGACGTAAGTCGCGTACTCATTACTCTCATGTGAGCATGAGCGGTTGAAGGTATAGTCTACGCATATTAGTAATAATGTGATGACAGCGATGTCGGCTCATCGTATCCTGGGGCTGAAGTAGGTCCCAAGGGTCTGGCTGTTCGCCAGTTAAAACGGTACGCGAGCTGGGTTCAGAGCGGCGTAAGCCAGCTCGGACTCTATCCAGTATGGGCGTTTGGATTTTTGAGGGGAGTTGTCTCTAGTACGAGAGGACCGAGATGAGGGAATCTCTAGTGTGCCAGTTGTACCTACAGGTGCATCGCTGGGTAGCTACATTCCTAACTGATAAGTGCTGAAAGCATCTAAGCACGAAGCAGGCCCCGAGATTAGAAATCCCTTAGACCCCTGGAAGACTACCAGGTTGATAGGCTCTCAGTGTAAGCATAGTAATGTGTTTAGCTTAAGAGTACTAATGGTCATAGTTGAGATTTTTTGACTAAAAGCCTTTTCTAAAG
Source organism: Candidatus Daviesbacteria bacterium (assembly GCA_021731695.1). Lineage (GTDB taxonomy): Bacteria > Patescibacteriota > Microgenomatia > Daviesbacterales > UBA10151 > JACPKO01. The sequence continues at coordinate 91,215 of JAKFWZ010000078.1, forward strand.
CTTTTGAGTCATCAGCTTACAGTCGTCAGTCATCAGACAATCGCAAGAAAAATCTGATAGCTGATAGCTAAAAGTCTGATAGCTCCTAAGCAGTCGTATTCACATTTTTTTGTATAAATCCTTAACCGGGTTCTGGGGTCAACTTTGTTTATCGCAATCCTGCTATAGCTAGAATGTAGTTGACCCGCTTAAATCTCCACTGGATATTTCAACTCACATTTGTAATCAAGTGTCACCCCAAGCTAGCCGAGGGATCTATGTAAAACAAAACAGATTTCTCTCCGCCGGTTGGCGGATCGAAATGACAGGGATTCGTCTGCAAATTTGGGCAAATTGTATTAACTCCTATGATATAATTTCTTCATGAAACAAAATTTTACTGGGAAAATTTTAAAATATACTGCTGTTTTTGAACCTGCCGAAGAAGGCGGATATATTGTGAGCGTACCTTCCTTACCGGGATGTTTTACACAGGGGGAAACAATTAAAGATGCGCAAGAAATGGCGAAAGATGCAATCGAAGGACATTTGGCTGTAATGAAAGAAGAGGGTTTGGAGATACCCAGGGAATCGGGCAAAGCAGTTATAAGCGAGATTTCTGTTGATAATCCTGCGGCATATATTTAATGGCATCTTTTAAGCCCAAAGAGGTAGTGAGGATTTTAGAAAAATTAAAATTTATCCAAAAGCGCCAAACCGGCAGTCATTTAATGATGTTTCACCCAGTGAGTAAGATTATTATTCCAGTTCCAATCCATAGAAAAGATATTAAAAAGGGGTTGTTAAGATCGATAATTAAGCAAGCGCAATCTACTGAAGAAGAATTTATTAAGCTTAAGTAAGACGGAGTATTTTCCAGCCTGCAAATTTGGGCAAATTACAACAATTTCATCCATCCTGTTTGAGGTATAATATACCTAATGATTCAGCTACCCCAAAGCGTTAAAGCAACATTGTGGTCTTATGATCTTGCACAGATTGATCTACAGAAACATAAGAAACTTATTATTTCCCAGGTTTTAAATTTTGGAAGTTTGGAGGCGATAAGCTGGCTGTTCTCTAATTATTCGTCTGCAGATATTAAAGAAGCAACTCTAAATACACCTCTTGGCGCGTGGGATAAAAAATCCTTAAATTTATGGTTACTTTATTTTAACCTGGATAAAACCCAATTTAAAAACAGATCCATCTAATGCTGCACTACGATATCCTTGATCCTGAGAGAAAAGAAATCCTTAATAAACTTGAGGCTTTTAAGGACAAGTTTTATCTTGCCGGAGGCACTGCTTTGGCTTTGCAAATAGGTCACCGCGATAGTTTGGATTTCGATTTTTTTAGCCGGGAAAATATGGATACTGTTAAATTATTCGATCAGATAAATGAAATTTTTGCAGGTTTGGAAATAATTAAAACCCAGGAAGAGAAAAACACCTTAAGCGTTAATATCGGTCATGTTAAGTTTAGTTTTTTAACATACCCCTATGAAATGGTGGATAAATTAGTCGAGGCGGAATTTCTTAACTTAGCTTCAATAAAAGATATAGCCTGTATGAAACTCTCGGCAATAACCAGCCGTTCAACCCTAAAAGATTATGTTGATCTTTGTTTTATCTTAAAGAAATATACCCTCGAAGAATTACTCGATTCATGCAAAAAGAAATTTCCAAATCTGGATATAGGATTAATCTTAAAAAGCCTGGTTTATTTTGAAGATATATCTGAGGAACCAATAAATTTTAAGGAAGGAAATCATGTTTCTTTGGAAGAAATTAAGCAAAAATTAATCAGCGAAGTCAGCAGATTTTTAGAAAAAAATATTAGTAGTTGAGATTTTTTGACTGTGTCCCTTGAAGCCGCAAGGCGGAGTGGGACTAAAAGCCTTTTCTAAAGCTTTTGAGTCGTCAGTCATCAGACAATCGCAAGAAAAATCTGATAGCTGATAGCTAAAAGTTTGATAGCTCCTAAGCAGTCGTATTCACATTTTTAGTACAAACCCTAGTAGGGATTTTAGCGAGAATCTTCCAATAATGTTGCACTGAAGATTGAAGTGTTTTTATCTATGTAAGGTGTATGTAGATTTCTGGCCGGGTCTACGGCCGCCAGGATGGGGACGCCGCTTCATACTGTCTTCCCTCAATAATGGAATGACATTTATGGATCCCCGCCTTACTTCGCATACGCTCAGCACGAGTCGCGGGAATGACTAGAGTATTATTCTGTCCCAGTGATTTTTGCCTGTTTGGGGATCTCAACACTCATAAACACTATTTTTTTATATGGATTAATCCCTGTATGTAGCTGCAGGCCGATAACCTGGGAAAGCCTTATGGCAATATACCCCTCAAGTCCACTGCTTCTTTGAAGTGAAGGTATGTTCAAACCTTTATACTCCTTTTTGTAAAATGCAGCTAAATTACTTTCCTCAATGTTTTGGACAGGGAATGTAATATCAATTTTAATTTTATTATCAGGAACCAAAGACAGATAAACATTAACTATGTTTTCTTTACCGGAAATGAATACAGCAATATCCAGAAGTTTTTCCAGAATGGTTTTAATCAGAAAACTATCAATCGGCGCTGAATACCTCGAAAAAGTCATTCCTCCCGGATTTTGGGTAGCCGAATTCGAAAGATAAACCTCCTCGCTTTTGTCTTCGTCGCTAAAGCCTACCTGAGGTATATTTCCAATAACCTCGTAGAAAAGTACTTTGTTTTCAGTAATTTGCCTAACAAGAGCAATTAAATCCACGAACCCTATAATTTCCTGAATAGGGTGGTCTTCCATCTCTTGGACGATTACTATATCTTCTTCGATATGGGTAATTAAAAGTACGGTTGAATTAACTGATGTACTTTCGTGGGCGAGTTTTGGATTTGCCAGTAAATTTAGAAGCATATCCCGTCTAACCAGAGCATTTTTAATGGATGAGTGTGTGTTAAATCCGATTTTTGCTAATGGATCGGTTAAGACAAAGACAATCTGAGTAACATTGCCGGCGCTATCAGTCAAAGGTTTAATCTGCATAGTTATTGGTTTAGGAGCTGTTTGAATTTTTGTCTCAAGAAAATATCCTTCGGCATAATGAGTTGCATGATCAAAGAGGGCCGCTTTTATGGGAAGGTTTTCAAAGGGGATGATATTTCCTACGTCATCTTTTAAAACGAGCAGATCCCAAATTGGCTTACCTGCAATTTGAGAGAGCGAGGTGCGCATTAACCTTTCAACAGCTATATTAACTGAGATAATATTTAAGCTGGGATCCGTCACGATGACGATATTGGATAGGGCTGTCAGAATTGTATGCTGTTTTTCCTCTGATTGGGTAATATAATTTTTTAAAAAGTTATTAAATTTATCTTTAACCTTGTTGCTTCTGGCGATATAAAGCGCAAGGGGAATTACAATGATTATTGATATAACATAAATTACGAGTGTCCACGGATCATTCTGAAAAAACTGATTTAGGTTTTTATCTTTTGAAATTTGAAATATTAAAACACCGATTGAAAAAATCAAATAGAAAATAACTGTGCTCGAAGCAAGTAAAAATATTGCGCCAAGTGTGAACATATGAAGCAGGATTAAAAGGGGACTGTAGAATCCTCCGCTTGAAATAACAATCAGCTGAACTAAAAGGGCACTTATAAAAAGGACAAAATTTTTGGAAATGCTGGATTTTTGATCAGACTTGATTCTGGTAGCAATTAAAATATCCAAAATCAAAAGCATTGAAATAATTTGCTGGTAAAATTGATAGGTAGTGCTGATAGATATGAGTAGAACTGCGGTTAGGGATGAAATTAGGAGAATTATGATCTGTATAAACGATTGGAGCATTGTCTTTATTTTTGCATGATTGACAAAATGATGCCATAGGATATCTAATGTATATAGACCGTGAAATTTATTAAAAAATCTACTGCTCAGATAAAAGAGAAAGGAATTGTATCGCCGCTGATATTAGTGGGAGTTGTATCGATACTTTTACTATTTGTTGTTTTGGGTGCATTTCCTTTTAAGGGCGGACTTTTCGGTAATCTTTTTCAAAAGTCATCTTCTCAGGCCGCAGGAGCGATTGATTTAGAATTGTTACCGGATGTTATAAGCGTTGGAAAGGATCAGACTTTTTTAGTTGATGTGGCAATTGATGCAAAAACAGATGAGCCATCAATAGCTCAGTTAGAGTTGAATTATGATCCTCAGGTTGTGCAGGTAACAGCTTTTGAGCCCGGATTCTTCTTTAATAACAGCACTTCTTTTGGCGCTCCCTCCTTTGATAACGCAACAGGTAAAGCCTATGCGACTTTATCGCAGGCACCTGTTTGTCCAACAGGTCCATCCAGCTGTACTATTACCTATAAATCAGGAACAGGTGTAATTGCGACACTCGAATTTAAAGCTTTACAGCCGACTTCTCCAACTTCGGTTATATCGCTTAATTCCACTAATACCCAAATAGCTGCGATAGGAAAAACAGGCAATCAAGCCGGAGCTCTAAATAGTTCAACTGTTACCGTAACAAATACCCCTGCAGTGAATAAAACTGCTCAGTTCTTATTAAATGCACCATCAGGTGCAATAGCCGGACAGAATTTTGACGTTACTTTAAGGGCTGAGTCTACTGAAGCCGCCAATCTTTTTGCTGCCCCGCTGAACTTTGATCCCTCACTTCTTGAAGTGGTTGGTATAAGTTCAACCGGTAGTTTCATAACTCAGTGGGTTAATGAAAATAATTTTGATAATACAACAGGGCAAATCAGTATTATTGGAGGAGTTCCTAATCCGGGTTATACAAATTCTTCGCCTGCCACTATGTCAACAATTACTTTCAGGGGTAAAGCCGCCGGTGCTGCTCAAATTGCCTTTGGAGCCAATTCAGCTATCTATAGAAATTCTGATAATGCTGACATATTAACAACTCCAACAGGCTCTTCCGTTAATATAACCGGTGTTGCCCCAAGCCCATCTCCTTCAGCAGCTCCTTCAGTTGCACCTTCACCAAGCCCATCAGCAGCAGCTTCTGCTGCTCCGTCTTCATCACCTGCAGCTTCAGCCAGCCCTGCAGCATCGGCTTCGCCTGCAGCATCAGCATCACCTGCAGCCTCGGCTTCACCAGCACCTTCTCAGGCACCGACTGCTTGTGCGATAACCGGAGCAAACTGGATAACATCATCTAACCCTGTAACAGAAGGCAAAGTTGTAGGATTAAGCGTTACAGGCACCGGCAATTGTGCAGGGCAGAAGGTTAGCCTCACAGTCCTAGAGGATGATGGTTTGGGAATTACAAACCCTGTGGCCAATACACCGCCAACTACGAAGTTCAACAGCAGCAATGTAGCTACATCTAACTGGCTGGCCGAATATCAAAATGATCCTTCTTTGATACAAAATAACGTACCTGAGTACTTCTTCATGGCTCAGCTTGCGGGGTCAACTGCAACTGTAAAATCCGCAGATCCTGTGCTGCAGGTTAATAAATTGGGCGTAGGATTATTCTTGAGCGGTGATGCTGACCGAAGCGGTAAGGTTGACATGAGAGATTTGTCTATACTGCTGACAAATTGGAATAAGACTCAAAACATACTTAACGAATTGGATTTGAATAGTGACGGAACTGTAAACGCTGTAGATTGGGCTACAATGATCCAAATCTTAAAGGTCACTGGTGAAATACTTCCATAAGTTGATGTGTTTAGAGACCTAGTAAATCAACTCTCGTTCTCTAAAATTTCGGTAAGTAATTTTAAGTGGATCTATGAATCAAAAAGGAGCGATACCCTTATTAATTCTAATAGTAGCCATGGGGATCTTTGTGATGCTAGGTCTACTAAGTACGTCTCCTTTTAAAAGCGGTTTTCTTTATACTTTTTTCCCGAAAGATCAGTCTTTCGCTTCTACATTACTCCCGGGAGAGACCGGAAACTTAAGTTTAACCCCTGAGACAGCAACCTTTAATAGGGGGTGTAGTTATCAAATCGATATTGAGTACAATATTGGCGGAGGTCAGACTAACGGGATTGATGCAGTGATTTTTTATGACCAGAGCAGGATTACAGTCAACTCAATTTCTAATGGTAATATTTTTAGTACTTATCCTGGTGTCATATTTGCTAATAATATTATTAACGTTTCGGGGATTACTGAAGCTCCACCTGCGCCTCCTGTAAGCGGAAGCGGGATTTTGGCCACATTAAATATAATGATTCCCTCAAATGCATCTTTAGGATCTGCGCTACTAAACTTTGATTTCGATCCAAATAATAAACAGAAGACAACTGACTCTAATATTCCTGCACCGGGAGGTTCAGCCGATCTTCTAAGCAGTGTAAATAATGGAAATTACCAAATCGGTTCCGGAACGTGTTCGGGAACAAATCCTGTTTCGTCACCTGTTAGTCCAAGCAGTGCTCCTGCAAAACCCGGAGATATAGACGGGGATAATAGTGTAGATATTTTTGATTACAATCAACTTCTCACTGATTTTGGTAAACAGCAATCAGGCCTATCAAGGGATATTGATAAAAATGGTAAAGTAGATATCTTTGACTACAATATATTGTTAACTAATTTTGGTACGTGATATGCTGGAGGTGTGACTTATCTAAAATTATTAGTTATCCTGGTTTGGTTTTTAATACCAACTTCAGCTTTTGCCCAAACCAATGATGTAACCTCAAGTTTGGAAAATCTGGGAAATCCATTCAGAGCCCGCTGGGCAGATGGAACACCTTGTGTCTATGCCAGGAATGTCTGGGATTTACAATCCTTTGGCAGTAAACTATATATTGGTTCAGGTAATTCAGGTAATGATCCCTGTGGAAATGCCGGCCCCATTAATTTTATTGCCTATGATCCGGCGACTAATACATATACGACTGAATACACCGGCAATACCGAACAAATTGATAGGTTTATTATCCTTAACGGTCAACTAGTTACTCCAAGTCATGATCCTAGGGGACTGGATGAACTGGCAATTTTTCGCAAAGGCACAACTAGCTGGACAAAGCAAACTGGAATTACCCCGGCCGCTGTAGTTCATACCTATGACCTGATGAATTTTGGCGGGTCACTTTTTGCCAGCGTGGGTGGGGTATATTCGTCTGTCTATATTTCTTCGGATGGTGGAGCAAACTGGCAGGCGGGAAATAGTTCAGTGCTAGACCGCGGGTATGCTATGTTTACTTTGAATGGGAAGCTTTATTTGATTGAGGATTTTGGAATCTCTTCGACTACCCCTGCTTTGTACGAATATGTAAGCGGAGCTTCTTTTACTGCACTTCCAGCTATTCAATTTGCGCAGATGTATCCTGGTATCTCAACTTCTGGAATGTTGTCCGGGAAGATTCAACGACCGACAAATTATCTATCAATGATCGTGTATATCGGCGCTGCTACAACGAATGATCACCAGGGAGATCCCTTTGGATTATTTAAAGCCTCAACCTTCAGCAGTACAGGCACAGATGCATCCAAAATTACCCTGCCGGGGAACGCAAAACCCTGGGATGTTTTGGTTGGTTCAGACGGCAAGCTTTATGTTTTAGGTTCTATACCCAATGGCGCAAGATATTGGGTGACAGTTATGTCAACTACTGACTTAAACACCTGGACCGAGGAATTCAGGTTTGATAGCGTTACTTATGCTAGGTCCTTGGAACAGTTAAATGGGGATTTTTATTTTGGATTAGGCACAAATACCACACCTTTATCCACTGTCACAGGGGACATATTAAGATACAAGATTTTAGCCCCAAGTCCTTCACCCTCAATCTCATTAAAGCCAGGGGATATAGATGGAGATAATGATGTAGATATCTTTGATTACAATATTTTATTAACCAACTTTGGGAAAACAGGAAATATTCAGGGAGATTTAGATAGTAATTCTGCAGTAGATATCTTTGATTACAATATATTGCTTACAAACTTTGGAAAGTGATAATATAAATTATGAACCAAAAGGGAGTTATTCCTTTATTAATTTTGGTTGCCGGGGTAGGGCTAGTTATAATTTTAGCTGCCATAAGCATTGGTCCTTTTAAGGATCCTCTTCTGTCAGTTTTGAACCCGAAGCCTCAATCTCATGCAGCAGCTCTTTCGCTCCCAACAGATTTACCGAAGTGTTCAGACGTTGGGGTTTTGCATGACAGGACAAAATATCACTCCCTGGTTCATTTCCAAAATAGTGAGGATCCTAATGATCCAAACAAAGGCGCGCCAGTGTGCCATTGGGATCATACTCACGGGTTAAATCCAGATGATGCAACTTTGATAAGCAAAACTGTAAACACTCCACAAGGCCCAGTGGCAATTGGCTCAGTTGGCCCTTTAGCAAATGGTCAATCTATTTCTTACCCCTGGCAGACTTTTAAGGGAGCAGGGGAGAACCCAACTAACCCTCCGACAAATCCTGCTGATTTAGAAAATGGCTTTAAGCACAATTTTTATGCCTGGATCGTTAGAACCAATATGCCATGTACTCAAATTCAGGCTGACGGTGATGGCTGTATCACAGACTTTAGATGGCAGGAACACGCTGATGTCTCTTACATAGGGGCTCTTTCCAGGTTTCACTCATTTTCTGCAGATGCCAGAGTTTGTCTTGTAAGTAATTCCAACGATTGCGGAATAATCAGGCTTGGCGGTTGGTTTGACTATGGGCACTTGGAGACGCCTGATAATGCACCTGTGCCTTTGCCAGTAGATCCTGCAGTATTTAACACCGGCAACAGAAGATTGCATCAAGCTATTAAAACAGACGCTCAGGGGAACCAGACACTTTGTCAGCCAGGAGAATCAGTAAATAACATCACCTGTAACAGAAATGGTGATGTGACCTGGTATGGTAACAGTCGTGGTGTGGTTCAAGATGGATTTAACGCAGAAGGATATGGGCCGGTTAATCCCGCAAATCCTTCACAAAAGCTTCTTTATTCAGACTTCGGTCATCCTGAGAGAAATGGATCTGTGCATAAGGCTGAGGTGCTAAGCTTTTGGTTTAGAAGCTATAACGATATTGATGGGGTGAATGACGGTAGAATAAATTGGAAAGGGTATTCAGATAGGTATGGCACAATTTTGACAAACTCCAGCTGCACACAGCCTGGCCTGGATTGTGTTCCGGTAGAGTATATTAATGTGCCTGTTGCTCACTATATTTACCGTGAATCTCTACATAATCCGACTTTGACAAATGCAAGTATTGAAACAGATATTACTCCAGCCGGTATACCAAGCTGGATCGTTTATAACGATACTTATGTTCCAGATCCAACGCCATTGCCTTCTCCGACTCCTGCGGCTGCATCATATGAAGTGTATTCGGCAAATCTAACCCCGGTTGCAGGCACTGGATCATCTGGATCAGGCAAATATACTTTTAAATTAATGTGCTCTCCTGAAACAACTGGTCCGTATACTGGTCAATATATGGCTTATCCCTTTACAACCGCACCAGATACATTTGTCACAAACCTTTTAGGAAATCCATATAACGCTCATATCCACTACACCACAGGCTCTTCTCCCATGAAGGGAATTATCTTCAAAAGCGATCCACCACCTTCAGTTATTCCTCCTGTTAATTGGTTGACTGAATTGACAATATTTAACACCAATACTCCGTCACCTGCACTAACGCTAAATGACAGAAATATAATTAGGAGCCAGCCTGCGGTTGGCAGGCCTGGAACTTGGGTTAATATCCACACTAATGCCTGTCCAACCTGTCAGTCCGGAGAGCTGCAGGGTGATGTTAAGAGGATTAGCGGAGATTGTAGTTTGGCACCATCGGCTTCGCCTGCGGCATCGGTAGTTCCGTCTCCATCTCCAAGTTCTACCCCAGTTTCTGACATTACCTCCGGCAGAGCAGGGTATTGGAAATTAGATGAATCAACCTGGAACGGCACAGCAGGGGAGGTAGCAGATTCCTCCGGCAACAACAATAATGGTAAATCAGTAAGTGGAGCAAATAC
>JAKFWZ010000078.1:101294-109057 GCA_021731695.1 Candidatus Daviesbacteria bacterium
CTGACATTACCTCCGGCAGAGCAGGGTATTGGAAATTAGATGAATCAACCTGGAACGGCACAGCAGGGGAGGTAGCAGATTCCTCCGGCAACAACAATAATGGTAAATCAGTAAGTGGAGCAAATACAGCTGCAGGGAAGTTTTTAACAGGAGGTAATTTCGATGGAGTAGATGACTATCTTGATTTAGGCAATAGCTCATCTCTAAATCCTGCCAGTGCAATAACTGTATCTGCCTGGGTTAAGACAACCAGTACTGCAAATACTCAATATATTCTTGCCAAAGATAATTTACCATCAGGCACACTGCAGTATATGCTAAGAGTTCAGGGGGGAGGATCAATTAGGTTTGGAGTTAGGTTAAATGGAGTTGATTATTTCCTGACAACTCCTACAGGATCAGTAACTGCTAACACCTGGAATTATGTAACAGCAACTTATGATGGCTCACAGCTCAAGGTTTATATAAATGGAGCTTTGTCAGGCACCCCAGTCAGCGCAACAGGAACAATGACAGACAATGGAGTTAATCTAAGAGTAGGCAGAAGACAGGATACTGCATCACCATTTAGCGGAATGATTGATGAAGTTAGAGTTTACAACAGATCACTTTCTGCGTCTGAGATCACCTCACTCTACAATTTTGATCCATTAAATGTTCCAAGCCCAACTCCTGTCCCTTCAGCTTCATCCACACCCAAACCAGGGGACATAGACGGAAACAACAAAGTAGATATCTTTGATTACAATATTGTTTTAACTGATTTTGCCAAAACAGGCTCAGGGGTTCAGGGAGACGTAGACGGAAACAACAAAGTAGATATCTTTGACTACAATATTGTTTTAACTAACTTCGGGAAGTGATACGATATAATCATGTATGCTAAACAAATTATCTCTAGCATTACTGTTTTTATCTATGTTTTAGTTTTCCCGGCAATTATTTTTGCACAAACAGCACCGACGATATCTATAAATCCTGCTACTACATATCAAACCATAACCGGTTGGGAAGCGACTGGTTTTTCTGGCGAGATTAGACCAAGCTTTCCTTTGTATAGTGATGCTTTATTTGATCAAGTCGTTAATGATTTAGGGATTACTAGAATTAGGCTTGAATTAAGAGGTGGAGTAGAGAACAGTACAGATCACTGGACTAACTGGAAAAATGCCGGTTTTCCTTCCACTGGTACAGCTTATTCAACATGGAGATGTAACCGCGCTCAGACTGTGAATGATAACAGTGACCCAAATGTTTTAAATCCAAGCGGATTTCAGTGGAGCGAACTGGATAACACCATCGATAAAGTCATACTTCCCCTAAGGCAAAGGATGCAGGCAAAGGGAGAAAATTTATTTATTAATCTAAATTACGTTGCATTTACCGGTCAAAATACTTGTGGAGGAACTTATATTCATAATATTCCGGCAGAATATGCTGAGATGGTTTTGGCTACATATCAGCATATGCAGTCAAAATATGGCTTTGTGCCTGATTCATGGGAAGTAATTTTGGAGCCTGACAATAATACTGGATGGGCAAATGGAACCTTAATTGGACAAACAATTAAGGCAGCCGGAGATAAGTTGGCTGCAAACGGATATCCCGGTGTTAAATTTATTGCCCCTTCTACAGCCTGTATAGACAGGGCAGCTTACAACTATATTGGACCAATGATAGCTGTCCCTGGTGCTTTGCAATATATATCCGAATTTTCTTATCACAGATATTGCGGGGCTTCAGCTCAGGCGCTAGGAGCTATCGCCAAATATGCAACTGATAACAATAAAAATACTTCCCATCTTGAGCACATCGGAGCAAACTATCACGAGCTTCATGAGGATTTGACTACGGGCAGAAATTCAGCCTGGGCACAATACACTATTGGAGGACCGTGCAGTTCGTGTACTGATAGTGGCGGTGAGTATTATTATATGGATATTACTGATCCGAATAATCCGCAAATTAAAATGGGATCCAGAACTAAATTTTTAAGACAATATTTCAAATTTATCAGGCCGGGGGCTTTAAGAATTGAAGCCTCATCAACAAATGCTAATTTTAATCCGGTAGCGTTTACCAATAGTGATGGTAAGCAAGTCGTTGTAATTAAAGCTTTGGCAGGCGGAACATTTTCAGTTGGTAATTTACCTGCCGGAACATATGGAATTAAATTTACAACGGATACTCAATATAATATTGATAATCCTGATCAAAATATTATAACGGGACAAAATATAACTACCAATATCCCGGCTGCAGGAGTTATAACAATTTATGATAAGTCAGCTAATGCCTCACCCTTACCATCTGCTGTAAAACTTGGAGATTTAGACGTGGATAATGATGTAGACATTTTTGATTACAATATTCTCCTAACAGATTTTGGTAAGACCGGAACATCGCCTGCAGATATAGATAAAAATGGAAAAGTAGATATTTTTGATTACAATACATTGCTTACAAACTTTGGAAAATAACCGGGGAAATTGACAACTTAAATGTGTGTATGTTAATGTGTATGTATGCTAAACAAACGAACCAATATTTTATTTAATAATGAACTTTGGGAAAAATTAACCAAGCTTACACAAATGAGAAATATTTCTGTTGGCAGTTTCGTGAGAGAAGCCGTTGAGGAAAAGTTAGCAGAGGAAGAAAAACTTATTCGAAGGAAAGATGCTATTGAGTCTACCCTAAAAAATCGAGTCCATTTAAAAGGTAAGGTTGATTATAAAGAACTGATTAATTATGGCCGAAAATACTAATCGTCTGGTCGTGGATGCATCTTTTGTCTTATCTTTCTTGTTACCCGATGAAGTTATACCAGAAGAGATTGATAGTTATTTTGAACAGTTTAAAAATGGAGAGATTGAAATTATTTCATCCGCACTTATTCACTTTGAAGTTATCAATGGTTTAAAGATGGCATTTGCCAGAAAACGTATTTCTTTAGAATATTGCAATGATAGAATAACAGAATTTCTAAATTATGAAATCGAAATTAAACTGGTTGATTTTGATCAAGTTTTTCAGTTGGCTCTTAAAGAGAATCTAACTGTATACGATGCTTCTTATCTCTACTTAGCTAAAACAGAAAGTATTCCCCTGCTAACCTTAGATGGTAAATTGGCATCAGCGCTCTAAATTGAGTATGCTGAGTATATGCATTTCCTAAAAAAGTGATTTCATAGATCCTGAATCACATTCGCTGCGCTCAGTGCAAGCTGTTCGGGATGACAGACAGAAACTGGAAATAGCACTCTATCTGTCAATTTTGGAAAGTGATATGCTGGTTGTATGAACCAAAAAGGGGTAATTCATCTTTACTTACTGGTCGCTGCTATAGGTGTAATTGCATTCTTGGGGATAACTTCTTTTGCCCCTTTTAAAGATAAGCTTTTGTCCTCATTATTTCCTAAATCAGGATCTTTTGCTGCAACCCAAATTCCAAGGTATGAAGTTTGGGAACAAACCTATACCTATAAACAACCGGTAACTAATCCCGATACTACCTGGGTTGTAGCTGCGACAATTACCACCCCATCTGGAAAAACTTATAGCATAGATGGGTTTTATTATGATACAGACACATATAAACTACGCTTTACCCCGGCTGAGATTGGTAATTACACTTATGATGTAACCCTTAGTGGCGGACCTAATGGGACTGCATATGATTCAGGAAGTTTTACTTCGGTTGATTCTACGAATCAGGGATTTATCAGGAAACATCCAACTATCTCATACAAATTAATGTTCGAAAATGGTGACAACTTCTTTGGGGTTGGATTTAATGATTCGGGAATAACGGACCATTTTGTTAGAAGTCCGAGTACTCCTTTTAAACAAATCTTAAATTCCGTAGGAGCGAATGGAGTTTTTGCACATGGCATTGAAAAACCCGGAGAGGGGGGATATGTTGACCTTGAGACCTACTTTAAAAAGTATGCTGATTCAGGATTTAATCTTTACCGTTTGGCGATAGGTGGTTATTCAACTACTTCAATGGGAGATTTAACTTATACTCTTAACGGTAAAGTTATTGATCAATATCTTTCTACAGCCAAAAAACACGGATTTCATGTCATGCTTGATTTCTTTACCGACTATGCCTGTTGTTTAAATGCTCCCGGGAATGCTGCAGAAGATGCTGCTCTCAAACAGCATTTAAGATTAGTTAACGCCAGATATGGAGCTTATGTCGATGTTTGGGAGTGGATGAATGAAGCTAAATCCACACCTACAATTGCCTGGTATCAATACACCAAAAGTTATCTTAACTCGATTGATCCGTATAAACGGCTGGTTACTAACAGTTTTCCGATCGCTGGTGATTCGGCCTATTTAGATTTAGTGTCACCACATTGGTATTCAAATTTCAATGATTGGTTTGGGGGGTCAAACACCCCTTGTTGTGGTACTCATGTAATCCCTCCTAATAAACCAAGCGGGACTCCTTGGATAATCGGGGAAACTGGTTTTTTTAATTGCACTACAAACGCCATCTCGCCAATTTCCAACCAGCAAGAGGGAGGGACCAGGATTTCTCTGTGGACGGCAACTTTTGGAGGCAACGGGATTATTTATTGGAATGAATCCAACATTTACCCTGGATGCTATCAATTTCAGTATTTGGGTTCTATAGAGAGAAGCTACGTTAAAGCCCTGAAGGCTTTTTCTTTGGGGTTTCCGGCTGATACCCAGTCTGTAGAATTGCCAAAAAGTGGAGGAGCTACAATTTATGCTATGACCTCAAATTCTGCTATTGGTGTTTATTCTTTCCGTGGAACCGGAACCGCAAATTCTAACACCCCGGCTTTTACAGGAACAACAGGAACATCATCTTTTTCACTAAATGTGCCATTTTCAGGTACAGGATACTGGATTGATCCGTCAACTAATAATGTTTTACAAACCTTTAGTGTAACTTCAGGTACTCAAACTATTACTACACCAAACTATAAAGATGATATTGCTTTAAAAATACTTCCTTCAGGTATTCCTTTGCCTACCCTTGCTCCTTCACCTATTCCTGCAGTTGATTCTCAAGCTCCAACAGCGCCTACTAATTTAACAGCGCAGCCACAACCAATCATCCCCACAACTAATAAATTTGGTAGAATTGATATTGCCTGGACTCCTTCCTCTGATAATTTGGGTGTAACTGCTTATAGGGTTTATCGGGACGGTAATTTAGGTCAGCTTTTCTATCTGGGGGAGACAACAACGCCTAACTATACTGACAGAGTGGCGGGTGCCTCATTAAAGTACAGCTATTATGTCAAAGCCCTAGATGCAGCCGGGAATGAATCGGCATTATCTCAGGGTGTCAGTGCTACAGCTCAGTCAAACACCAGCACAGCTACAGGTAATATTACAGGTAAGATTTTTAATGATGTTAACAGAAATGCGGTTCAGGAAGCTGGTGAACTTGGTGCTTCTGGGGTAAAAGTAACTATCCCATCCTCAGGAGGAGGTGTTGCAGGATTAACTGATTCGAATGGTGACTTCATTTTTTCAAATCTTTCTAATTCCCACTATACTGTTTTTGCTGAAGCCCCCGCAGGCTATGAGGTAACTTCAGGTAATCCTAATGGTAATGTGATCGGTACTAATCTTACTTTTGCCGTGTCTTTGGCAACGGGTAATCCGAGTCCTACCCCCACTGCAATCCCGATTCCCTCACCCTCACCTGCTGCATCTGCTACCCCCGCCCCTGACATTACCTCCGGCAGAGCAGGGTATTGGAAATTAGATGAATCAACCTGGAACGGCACAGCAGGGGAGGTAGCAGATTCCTCCGGCAACAACAATAATGGTAAATCAGTAAGTGGAGCAAATACAGCTGCAGGGAAGTTTTTAACAGGAGGTAATTTCGATGGAGTAGATGACTATCTTGATTTAGGCAATAGCTCATCTCTAAATCCTGCCAGTGCAATAACTGTATCTGCCTGGGTTAAGACAACCAGTACTGCAAATACTCAATATATTCTTGCCAAAGATAATTTACCATCAGGCACACTGCAGTATATGCTAAGAGTTCAGGGGGGAGGATCAATTAGGTTTGGAGTTAGGTTAAATGGAGTTGATTATTTCCTGACAACTCCTACAGGATCAGTAACTGCTAACACCTGGAATTATGTAACAGCAACTTATGATGGCTCACAGCTCAAGGTTTATATAAATGGAGCTTTGTCAGGCACCCCAGTCAGCGCAACAGGAACAATGACAGACAATGGAGTTAATCTAAGAGTAGGCAGAAGACAGGATACTGCATCACCATTTAGCGGAATGATTGATGAAGTTAGAGTTTACAACAGATCACTTTCTGCGTCTGAGATCACCTCACTCTACAATTTTGATCCATTAAATGTTCCAAGCCCAACTCCTGTCCCTTCAGCTTCATCCACACCCAAACCAGGGGACATAGACGGAAACAACAAAGTAGATATCTTTGATTACAATATTATACTAACCAACTTTGGGAAAACAGGAAATATTCAGGGAGATTTAGATGGAAATTCTACAGTAGATATTTTTGATTACAATATTTTACTCACGAATTTTGGATAATGAGTAATTGTGACTTGACGGGGGAACAGTAATCAAAGATACTTAATTTATGACTGCCCTGTTTAAAGTTATTCGTTCATCGCGATTAGTTCATCGCAAAAAGCAAAATGTGCTTACAGTAAAAAACGAAAAACGAAAAACGAAAAACGGTTTTACACTTATTGAGTTAATGGTGGTTATAGCCATTATTGCGATTCTATCTACTGTCGGAATTATTGTTTATTCAACAGCACAAAAGTCAGGTAGGGTTTCTAAAAGAATGCAAGATTTGGCCGCAATACGTACAGCCGTAGAACTATTTAAGGCTTCGACTGGTTTTTATCCTTCTGTCCCTGGGGCAACACCTGGTACTCCAGGTTGGACATGTGTAGAAAATTTAGCCGGTGTTAACTCCCTAACACCTAAATATTTAGTGACAGTTCCTAAAGATCCCATTCAAGCAGGCACAACTAATTGTTATCAATATACTTCAGATGATGGCAGCGCAGGTGGTACTGACCCTGCTGGTACTCAATATAAGATAAGGACGAATCTTGGGACCAACTACACCGAAATGTCCTGGACCGATTGGAACCAACAGCCAACTTTATTGGACCCTGCTCATGACGGGAGTATTGGTAGTGGTACTACGTCATGCACAGTCAATCCGTTAGTTACTCCGCCTGGTGATGTTTCAGCTCAGGGTTGGGCTTACTATACAACTGCCGACGCCACTTGTCTTTATTAATCCCTTGATACTATATACATAATACTGTATACTATTCTCCTGGTGGTTTGTGCGTAGCGGTCCGACCTGATCCCATCCCGAACTCAGTCGTCAAACGCTTCAGCGGTGACAATAATGCATCCGCAAGGTTGTGTGAAGATAGCTCACTGCCAGATTTAATCAGGCTCTCCCTAAAGGAGAGCCTTTTTTGTAGCCAACCCAACACGCCCAATCCGCCAGCTGGCGGATTGCAAAGGTCGGCTTTTTGTTGTAGTTCGCTGCGGATTCTGCGAATCCTAATGCTCACTGCCAGATTTGAATGAACCCAACCCAACCCAACCCAACCCAACCCAACACGCCCAATTGCTGCGCAATTGCAAAGGTCGGGGTTTTCTATACGTATGTGATCTGCAAAACATCTCTTCTAGTGCTCAATGTCAGACCTATCAAAGCTAGCTTTAAAAGTTGATGGTTATTAGTT
>JAKFWZ010000080.1 GCA_021731695.1 Candidatus Daviesbacteria bacterium
AGGTTGTCTTTGCTGGATCGGAAATCTTGTTCGGGATGACTCATTTTTAAAACACTTCCTTCGGATATAGAAATAATTTTTGAAGTAACTGCAACTATAGAATTTTCTTTTAGGTCATTTATACTTTCATTAAGAATTTTGAATATATCATTATCCTCTGAAGTTATTTTTCTAGTTTTGATTGCTGTAATTTTCATGGGCTGCATGACGTCATTGCGAGGAGCATAGCGACGTGGCAATCTTGATTATCAGGATTCCACGCCACGTTTAGTTTACATAAACGTGGCTCTGAATGACACTTATCTAATATAAAACCTCATAGGTTAAAAAAAGTGTTCCTTGATCATTTGCTCTCTCCATTGATTTTAACTTCAGATTTATATCCAATTTAGAATCTGCAATTATTGATCTACCTGAACCAAATATTTTGGGTTCTACTGTTAAAATAATTTCGTTTATTAATTTTTTTTCAAAAAATTCCTTATTCAAATTTTCACCAGACAAAAGCAGCAGCTCTTCAAAACCCATTCCTTCTAATCTTTCTATTAATTTTTCTAAGGGTTCATTCGTAAATTCTAATTGATTGTACACTTCATCTGCAGCGAATTTTTTTGGATCACGGGTTACGACAACTCTCAATTTTCCTTCTTTTGGTTTTATATGAGATTTTGCCTGTTCATAAGTCTTCCCACCCATTAATAAAACTTTAGTTTCGGAAACCAATTTTCTCAAATGAATTTGATCTTCCTCTGAAGCCCATGATTGATCAGGCAAATCCCATTTTGTGGATTTACCGTCTACTGATATAACCATTGCTAAAATTATTTTCATATTTAAAGTTTGTTCAGAGTTATACGGTTAGGATGCTGGTATCGAAGTAGGGTATGGAAGATGGTGAAAGAGAAAAAACCCTATACCAATAACTCCTCACCATACCAGCTTCGTTACCCTTTAACGCTAAACTTTTTTGTCTCCTTTCAACCAATTAACTCCCCAATAAACAATAGGCGTTTCTATAACCGAAATCAAACACTTAATAATCCAGTAAGGAATTGCTAACCCTGCGATGAATGAAAAGTTGGCCCCGAATGACTGGTCAAGTGCCCAAAAAGCCAGGACCATAAAGGTTATCGTATCAACAAATTGCGCCAAAAAGTTTGAAACGTTAACCCTTAACCAGAGATTTTTTTTACCAAGTTTTTTGCGCAGACGGGAAAAAATATAAACATCAAGAAAATCAGAAGAAATAAAAGCTATTAAACTTGCAAGTGAGAATCTAGCCGATAAACTAAAAATTTTATCGTATGCGCTTTCTGATGAAGCAAATCTGGATGAAGGGGGTAATGCCGTTACAAGAAGCGAGTATAGAAAAATTAATAAAATTACAAATAAACTTGCGCGAATTATACTTCTTGTTCTCTCCGGACCATAAACTTCATTAACAATATCATTGATAATAAAAATTAATGGAAAGACAAAAATTGAGACAGATTGATTAATGTTCCATCCGAAGATATTTCCTAAAGGGAATGTCTTCGCGCCCATTATCTCTGAAACCGCGATACAAAAAATATAGACCGCAATGAGCAGATCCATTTTTTCGATTTTTAAAAAGGTCATTGGAATATTTTAACTGTAGGCAGAAATTATCACAAGGTAACGGTTTTTAAATCGTTAGCTCTCTCTTTAATATCTAAAGGATACTTACCATTAAACATTGATGTATTAAAAACATCCTTAGGCAAGCCTGTCGAGCGAATCATTCCTTCATAAGAAATAAAGTTTAAGCTGTCTGCACCAATAAACTCACAAATTTCCGCAATCGATTTATTAGCCGCAATCAAATCTTTTTGGTAAGGAGTGTTAATTCCATAAAAATCAGGATATTTAACAGGAGGAGATGAAATAATAACATGAACTTCTTTTGCACCAGCTTGTCTAAGCATCTTAACTATCTTTCCTGTTGTTGTACCTCTGACAATCGAATCATCAACTACAATAACTCTTTTACCCTCTAAAACTTCGGGCACAGGAATTAGCTTCATTTGTACTGATTTATCCCGAAGCCTTTGGTCGGGCATAATAAAAGTCCGTCCGATATAACGATTTTTAATTAATCCCTGTTGATATTGAATTCCTGAAGCCATTGAATAACCGATTGCCGCAGGAATTGCCGACTCGGGAACCGGAATAACCACGTCAGCTTCAATTGGAAATTCTTCTGCCAGGGTTTTGCCGAAATTTTGTCTGACTTCATAGATCCTTTTACCCAAAAGTTTTGAGTCAGGTCTGGCAAAATATACAAATTCAAAAATATCCAGTCTTCTTTCTTCGCCTTTTGAAAGATTATATGTTTTAAGTCCATCTTTGTTCGCAACAACCATCTCACCTGCGCCAATATCTTTAATAAACTCGGCATTTACTGTATCAAGGGCACAAGTCTCAGATGAAAATGCAAATCCCCCATTTAATTTACCAACTGATAGGGGACGAATTCCGTATGGATCCTGCAGTGCTACTAGTTCATCTTTGCTCATAACAAGAAGGGCAAATGCTCCGGTGAAAAGGTGATATGTATAAGTTACCGCGTCCGATAAAGATTTACCCTGACCCATTTCGTACTTAATGGCTTCATACATTAATTCCGAGTCATTAAGTCCGTGAACATCAACACCTTTTTCGGTTAGAAATTTTTCAAGGGCTTTTGTTGAGGGAAGATTTCCGTTATGAGCTAAGGCTAAAGGATCGCCAATTTTATGAACCGGCTGATTATGTTGATGCAAAGTTCCGCCTGAAGTTGAATAACGGTTATGGCCAATGGCAATTTTACCAACAAGATGATCAAAATCATTCTCCTGATAAACTTGGGCGACTAAACCTGTTGACGTGTGAAGATGAATTTTTTTTCCGTCTGTTGAAGCTATTCCTGAAGATTCCTGTCCGCGATGTTGTAGTGAATAGAGTCCGAAGTAAACTTCCCTCGATGCGTTATGGCAATTGTAGATACCAAAAACCGCACATTTTTCTTGTAGATGGTCACAATCCGTAATGCCAGCGTCTGCATCACTCATAAGTCATTTCCCAGTTTTTTCCAATTAAGGAAAGAAAATCGGACGTTTAGTCCTATTTTCATTCTAGATCAAGAGTCAGGATTCTGTCTAGATAGTAAGTCTATCCCATAGTTGATTATATTGCAAGACTTAAATATAATTAAACTCAACCTATTTTTAGGTTATACTTATTTTATGTCAGACACAAGTGACGCATACTCAAAATCAGGTGTTAACTACGAAAATCTCGACAAAATAAAACGACTCGCCCAGCAAAAAGCCTCAGAAACTTCAAAAAATATCACTCCCCCATTTCAAGTTTTAGATGAAAGCCGGGGTGAAACTGCCTTCGTTTGGGATGAAGGAGATTCGTATAAGGCTTTAGTTATAGAAAGCTTGGGAACTAAAAGCACAATTGCTTCAGAAGTTTTAGATAAAACAGGAAAATCTTTTTTTAAGGAAATTGCACAAGATACTGTTGCGATGGTTATCAATGATTTAATTGTTGTTGGCGCAAAACCTCTTGTTATGAACGCCTACTTTGGTTTAGGTAACTCAAACTGGTTATTAGAAGGCGCGCAGGGAGAGGATTTAATTAACGGCTTCGGGGATGCATGCAATTTATCTGGAGTTGTTTGGGGCGGCGGTGAAACTCCATCGCTTACCGGAATCATTCAACCGGATGCAATTGATCTTGCAGGTTCGGCTGTGGGAATTATTAGTCCAAAGGATCGATTGACTTTAGGCGATAAAATCACTGCCGGCGATTCAATTGTATTCATTGAATCAAATGGAATTCATTCTAACGGAATCAGCATGGTTCGTAAAATTGCGGATTCTCTTCCCGAGAGATATGAGACAAAATTGCCATCGGGGGCAACTTTAGGCGAAAGCGTTTTGAGACCAACTCATATTTATGCAAAGGCAATTCAATCGCTTTTCGATTCCGGAATAAATATTCATTATTTATCAAATATAACCGGACATGGTTTTAGAAAAATTATGAGAGCAAACGCTGAATTTTCTTATATTATCAATCAACTTCCGGAAGTTGATGAATTATTTAAGTTTATCCAGGAAACAGAAAAACTTTCCGATGAAGACATGTACGGCACTTTTAATATGGGCGCAGGATTTGCAGTAATTTTGCCGGAAGAGGAAGCTAGCAGAGCCTGTGAAATAATTACTGATGCAGGTTTTAAAGCAGTAATTGCAGGATCGGTTGAATCAGGTGAAAAACAGGTTGTAATAAATCCATTTAATATTACATTCACAGGCGACACGCTAGAGATAAGATGAACAATATTGTATTTGAAGGAAAAACTCCGGACGGAATCCCCTATATAATTCGATACCCAAAAGACACGGATCTTACCAGTATGTGGAGGTATATAAATGAACTCTCCAAAGAACAAACTTATATCTCGTTTCAGGGAGAAGAGATTTCTCCAGAGGAAGAAAAAGAGTTCTTAAATTCATCTCTTAAAAATATTTCAGAGAAGAAAGGCTTGATGCTGATCGTTGAATTAAAGGGAGAAATAGTTGGGGTCTCAGATGTTCGCCCTCAACCAAGAGTTAGTTCTCATGTTGGAGTATTTGGAATTTCTTTAGCAAAAGAAGTAAGAGGCAAAGGTATTGGAAAAAAATTAATGCAATTAGCTCTTGATGTTGCATCGAGAGATCTTAAAGGATTGCGTATATTAGAACTAGAGTGCTTCGGCAATAACCCAGTAGCACCACAACTCTATAAATCTTTAGGATTTAAAGAATATGGTGTTTTGCCTGGTGGAATTGCACATAAAGGAAAGTTCGTCGATTGTATTTATATGTATTATGAAATTCCATCTTAAATCAGATAATCAAAATTTATCTGCAAATCTAGTAAAACCTGAAAATTTAAGAGCAAAAAACCTGCCTGCCGGCAGGCAGGTCCCTGCACTTCTTTTCATTCACGGCTGGGGATCTTCTCAGGAAGGAAATATTTTACGTGCTGAAAAGCTTTCAGAACTGGGTTTCATCTGCGTAACGATTGATTTAAGAGGGCACGGTGAATCAGACGGAAAGTTAGAGGAGTTTTCGAGAAAAGATCATCTTGAAGATGTTTTAGCAGCTTATGATTATATAGCAAATCTTCCAGAAGTTGATAGAGAACAAATCGGAGTAATTGGTGCAAGTTATGGAGGATATTTAGCTTCAATTTTAGCAGGCGAGCGGAAAATTAAATGGCTGGTTTTAAGAGTTCCGGCACTATATTTCGATAAAAATTTTGATACTTCAACTTTGCAGTTAATAGAAAACGAAGTTGAGGCTTTTAAAACCAGTAACTTAAAACCAGAAGATTCTTTGCCTTTAAAATCAGTTCAAAATTTTAGCGGAGAGATTTTGCTAATTGAATCAGAAGACGACGCAATTATTCCCCATTCAGTTATTGAAAATTATTTGGAATATATTAATAAAGATCAGCTTACATACAAAATTATGAAAAATACTCCGCATGATTTAAGGACAGAGGACCAGCAGAGAGAATATATAGGGATATTAAAATCATTCTTAGTGTCATTGCGAGCGAAGCGTCGCAATCTCGGTTAATTGCAAATCAGGATTCCACGCCCTTCGGGCTCTGAATGACAGCATCTGGTATACAATCAAGTACTAAGCTATAATTTCTTTTATGCCTTGGCAGGATGTCGTTTTTACAGTTGGAAATATCATTTTCGCGGGAGCTTTGATTCCGTCGATTTTAAGCAAAGATAAACCATCGGTCTGGACCAGTTTACCGACGGCTGCCTTTCTCTATGTATTTGCCTACACTTATATAACTATGTCGCTTTGGGGATCTGCTTTTGCTATTGGATTGGTGGCAATTTGCTGGACAATTTTAGCAATTCAAAAAATCCGAAGCCTTAAGAAGTAATTTCAATTTCTGTAAAATCTTTTAAATGCGCAATTGATGGGTCAATTTTTTCAATTTGCTCTTTTGAAATTGTCTGACCAATAGCAACAACTACTGTCCCGGCATTTTTTGCGGACAGTAATCCGTTCGGCGCATCCTCGAATGACATACATTCTTTTGGATTCACCCCTAAAAGTTCTGCTGCCATTAAATATGCAGCCGGGTCCGGTTTCGGAGCTCCAAATTTATCAACCCCAATTACAATATCAAAAACATCAGGCATACCGCTTTTACCTAATGAAAATTTAACCAGATTAGTTGTACTTCCTGAGACCACAGCTAATTTAAATCCAGCTTCTTTTGCTTTATTAAGAAATTCTATACTTCCTCCCATAGGAATCAGTCCTTCATTTTCTACCAAATCCTCAACTTTTTTATGAAATTTTTCCTGTATTATTTCCGGATCTTCATTCAGATTATTTCGTTTAGTTTCAGTTTTTGAAACGTGACCAATTCCAGTCCCTGTGTATTCCTTTTTATGAGTTTCCCAATCCACATAACTCTTGCCGTAACTTTTTAAGACTTCGTCAAGTGCTTTGTAGTGAGTCGGCTCGGAATCAATAAGTGTTCCATCCATATCGAATAAAAGAGCTTTGAATTTTTTAGAGGAGATTTTTAACATTACTGATTATCCTTTCTTCTGCAGGATAATCATATCCCTCAAACTTTTTGCCAGTTATTTTTTCATAAATTTCCTGATAAAGCTTGCTCATTTTTATAACAAATTCATCGGGCATAACCGGCGGTTTTCCTTCACCTTTATATCCCTGTTCCTTAAACCACATTCTCAAAACTTCCTTATCATAACTTTGCGGTTCCAGACCTTTTTTGAAACGCTCAGGATATGTTTCCTTCACCCAGTATCTTGAAGAATCCGGTGTGTGAACTTCATCAATAACTACAAGTTTCCCATCGATTAAACCAAATTCATATTTTGTATCAGCTAAAATAACTCCGGCTTTATTTGCGATTGCTTGTCCTCGCTCGAACAGAGCTAATGCAGCAGTTTTCATCTCTTTCCAAATTTTCGGTGACACTATTTCTTGGTCTAATATCTCTCTTTCAGTTAGTCTTTCGTCATGTCCTGAATCTGCTTTTGTTGTAGGTGTAATTACAGGAGTCGGAAGTTTTTGATTTTTCTTTAAACCATCCGGAAATTTAATTCCATAAATCATTCTTTCACCTCTTTCGTATGAACCCCAAATCGAAGTATCGGTAACTCCGGTTATATATCCACGAACAACCATTTCAATCGGCACAACTTCCGCAGTCTTTGCAACCAATATATTTGGATCAGGCAAATCAATAATATGATTTGGAATAATATCTGCGGTTTTTTGAAACCAAAAATATGCGAGCTGATTTAAAACTGCGCCTTTGTATGGAATATGCCCTAAGACTCTGTCGAATGCAGATTGACGATCTGTAGTAATGATTATTCTTTTATCCTCGAGAATGAAAGTATCGCGGACTTTACCGTTATGTTTTTTAAGTTTCGGGATTGAAACCTGTTTTAAAACATTGGGTATTGAAGCTTTAATTTTTTTATCTGAAACCATTTTAAAAAATGTCATCCGGTGAAAACCGAAATCCAAATCTTCGTCATTGCGAGGAGTGAAACGACGTCGCAATCTTGATTAAATTATCAGGATTCCACGCCCTTCGGGCTCTGAATGACAATCACTGGATCCCAGATCCCCCTTGTCAAAAATTGTCATTTAGACAATTTTAGCAAGCGACCTCCTGGCTACGCCAGTCCGGTAGTCTGGGATGACAAAACTCCTATTTCTTCTGAGCAAGATATTTTTCAACACCCAACTCTTCAAGTTTTTTATTTTTCTCTTCAACCTGAGTTTTGAGTAACTTTTTATAATCTAGCAGTTTTTGGGCGATCTCATTGTCTTCAACTCCTAAAATTTCTAAAGCTAAGAGTCCGGCATTTTTTGCACCATTTACTGCAACAGTTGCAACCGGAATTCCAGGAGGCATTTGAACAGTAGCCAAAAGCGCATCTAAACCATCGATAGAAGCATTAATCGGGACACCGATAACCGGAAGTGTGGTTTGTGCAGCAGTTACTCCTGCCAGATGTGCAGCTCCACCAGCGGCTGCAATAATAACTTTAAGTCCATTATCTCGGGCATTTTTTGCATATTCTGCAACCAACTCCGGAGCTCTGTGTGCAGATAAAACTTTTACTTCGTGGGCAATTCCAAATTCTTCAAGAATCTTCGCACTGTCTTTCATGACCGGAAGATCCGAATCCGAGCCCATTATTATACCGATTAATACTTTAGCCATAGATTAATTATAAGTAATATGCATCTTTTTCAGTTTTTTTTCAAGACTCATTGTTTAATGTTTTCTAAGGAACCATCCTAACATGTCTTTTTACCTGCCTTCGCCATCGATCATGATCTTTTGAAATAATATTTACTATCTCATCAATATTATCGGAAAAAGTTATAATGCTAAGATCAGCTTCGCTTATTAAAGGTTTTAACCCCCTAGCAACTCGTGAGTGATACATTGAATCATTCCAAGCCTCTACAGTTGGCTTCCAGAAAGGATCCGCAAGAATAGGAAATGTTCTCTCTAAATGACCAACTTGACGCGCCTGCGTTAACATCATCATTTCGTACAAAGTCCCAACTCCACCCTTTGCACTATAAGCTGCATAAGCTTGATCCAAAAAAGACTGAAGTCTTGTAGAGAATTCCGGATGATTTCTTTCGTAATCTAAATGACCATTAGAATCCTGTTCAAAAAGGAAGGGTAATAGTTTCGCCGATGTTTCTTGCTTTATGTTTTCTCTTCTTTCTTCCCCCTGCTACTTCAACTGCCTGTCTCAATCCCAAATTGGCAGCCTCCATCACTCCTGGACCGCCACCTGTAACTATATCAACATCCCTCGCTTTCACCAAGGCTTTAGTAAGTTGTGTTACAAACTCAAACTCATCTGTTTCTCGCTCTAATCTGGCACTCCCAAAGACATCAACCCTATAGCGTCTTATTAGTTGTTGATATAGAACTACTCTCCTGGCTTCCTCATATCTTTTCCTCGCTCTATCAAGCCTATTTAAAGCATTTCTTCCGCCACTTCTGCTTAAAAAAACTAAACCGCCTTCCTCAATATCAGCACGAACTTGAGATAAAACCTCTCTTCGTATAGTCATAAAATTTTTAAAGGGCAGCAGTTATTTCTTTTACTAATTCTTTAGCTCTTTTTGGTGCGGTTCCCAAATGATTTTTCGGATCAATCATTGCGGCCAATTCGTCAGAACTAATATATTCCAAAATCTCTTCTCTTTTTTGCAAAAGTTCTAACATCGGATTTTCTTCTCCAACTGAAACTAAGGGCCAGGCTTCCATAGAGACTTCCCTTAAAACTTCATGCATTTTTTGTCTGTCCGCTCCTTTTTTAACTGTTTCAATTATGATTTCTTCGGTTACTGAGAATGGCGCATATCTTTCTAAATTCTCCTGGATCTTTGCTTCATTAATAATTAATCCGTCTACAATTTTAGTAGCGGAATTTAACATTTCATCAACTGCTAAAAACATTTCCGGAATATAAACTCTTCGATTTGCACTATCGTCTAAAGTTCGTTCAAGTAAAGATAAAGACGCATTATCATCTGCGTTTCGGGAAAGCGATAAAACTAATTTTGCTAAGCTGCAAATTTGTTCAGATTTAATCGGATTTTTCTTAAACGGCATTGCTGATGATCCGACTTGAGATTTACCAAAAGGCTCCTGTAATTCTCCGAAATTTGGAGATTGTAAAACTCTAAGGTCAAATGCGAATTTATATAAAGATTGTGCAATTGATGAAAGAATTGTTGAAATATAAAAATCCATCTTTCTCGGAGTAACCTGACCGGCAATTAACACCGGTTCAATTCCCAACTTTTCCATTAATTTACCTTCAAAATCCTGAGCATTCCCTAAAATCTTTTCATAAGAAGCTTGTGTTCCAACTGCTCCCTTAAAACCTTTAGATTTAATTTGTTTGTTTAAATCCTGAAGAAGTTTTAAATCCCACATCAAGTCTTGTGCATATAAAGCAAATCTATAACCCAAAGTAATCGGTTCAGCGGGTTGTAAGTGTGTATACCCGATTGCCGGAAAGTCTGCATATTTTTCAATTTTTTTAGCTAAAGATTTTAAAACTTTTTTTAAATCTTCTTCGATTATTTCCAAACCTTGTTTAGCACGTACAGAATCTGCATTATCAACTATATCCATAGAAGTTGCGCCGAAATGAATTTTTCCTCCACCAACTTTTGCAACTTCTGCAAATTCTTTAATTGCAGCTACGACATCATGACTTGTTTCTTTTTCAATTTCCAAAATTCTTTCGATATCAATATTATTTTGATTCTTTTCTAAATCTTCCAACTCTTCACTCTTCACTAATCCCTCTTCACTTTGTATTCTCGCCATTTCAACCCAGATTTTTCTCCAGATTTTATATTTATTTTCTTCAGAAAAAATCTGTCTCATTTTTTCAGATCCATATCTATATGAAAATGGTGATTGGTAATTTTTAAAATCGCTCATATAAGTTTTCCAAGATACAAGAAACAAGTATTCCAAACAAATCACAAATTCTAAATCTTAATATTCAAATTTTTTATTTGATTTTTAAATTTTGATCATTGTTTGTTACTTGTACATTGTTACTTGATCATTAAGTCAAAATATCTTCCAACTTATTTTGACTTATCGCATCTTTAATTTGCATAGCTACTCTTTTCCCTGCTGAAATACTTTCTCCAAATAAATAGCCCGAATATGGTGTTGCAGAAATTCCTGGTGATCCGGGCATTCTTGGCGAGACATCAAAAACAATTATATCCTTTTTTGGAGGACCAGGAATAATCATTGTTTGCAAACCGAATGGTCCGACAACCGGCATTCCTAAATCTTTTGTGGCCTTTACAAATTTCTCTCCCATTTCAAAAGCCGGTTCCAAGAGAGATTCTAAAACAGTTACTGCAATATGCCCTGCTTCTTCATACTTAATTTGTACAATATTGTCTTTCAGAATTTCTTGTTGATCATTCGCTGGAATTCTTAATAGTCCATCAAGATTTGTCTGTCGTCTTGTATCTGTTCCCATCAGCTCCAGCCTTTCACTAATTGAGTCGTAAAAGAAATTGAAATTTACCTGTGCTCCCATTACAAATTCTTCAATAACTGCTTTATCCAGAGCTTCCTGTGTAATTTTCCCTTCCTTTATTAAATGTTTTGAAATATTTATATAATCAGCAATCGATTTTGCTAAAAAGAAAGCTCTTTCAAACCCACGTTCTTTTTCCAGAACTTTTACAATAACTAAGCGATCAATTTCTGAAGCATCCTTAAATTGTTTTGGATATCTGATTCCCGCTTTATCCATAATACTGTACTGATCTATTCCACCGGATCCGCGTTCCTCAGACCGCAAAAGTTTTCTCTGACCAAACATCGGAACTTTGAATTCGTTTTCAATTGCATCGTAATCATTGATATAAACTTCGAAAGATCTGTGGGGAATAAAAATTGCATTTCTTTTTAATAACTCATCCTGAATTTCAGGCTTTAAAATATCTTTAAAATTATCTAATTCCAAAACTTCGTCAACACAACCTATCTCTGTCATCCCATGCTCGACACTGGATCCAGATGTTTCTTCCTTGATTCCAGCTTCCGCAGGAATGACATTTTCTGTCTGATTGCTGACGACTGATTGCTGACGACTATTACTAGCTTCAGCTGGCAAGCTTGTCTTATAGTATTTTGAATATGGAGTTCCTCTGCCTTTTTCAGTAATTACTAAAGTTTTAAAGCCCTGCCTGCCGGCAGGCCAGGCTAAATTTTTCGCGCCTCTGCAAACGTCTAGCGCGGAATGACTTCCCAAAACGGCTATTGTTATTTTACTTTTATCATAACCCCCAATTATTTGTTTTATATCCATTCCCTGTCATTCCCGCGAAGGCGGGAATCCAATTAGCAATGATAGCTTATCTATCAAGATTGCCACGTCGGCTGCGCCTCCTCGCAATGACGTTATACCTAATCCAAAACCTTCTCTAATTCATTCTTCTCGATAGCCATTTTAATTTCTCTGGCAATTCTTCGACCTGTAGACATCGGCTCGTCATACATTAAATCAGAGTAGGGAGATCCTCCGATATATAACGAAGTTCCTGCAACAATTCTTCCGGAAATTTCAATTACAAACATTCTTTGATCAGGGGTTATAACCATTTCTAAACAAAACGGACCAAATAATCCCTTTCCACCCATTAGTTTTTTCGAAGTTTCAACAACTCTTTCCCCCATTGCATAAACTTCCGGTAAAAGAGATTCACGGATTATCAAAGGCTGATTTCCAACAACAACATAAGAAGGTTCTATATCTAAACCCTGTTGACCGTGAAGTGGGATTCTTCCTAATGAATCAACGTTTGTTTCATAACGGCGATCCATGGACATAACTTCAATTTCGTTAGTAATTGGTGAATAAAAATAAGCGACATACAAAGTTACCCCAATAATGTATTCCTGAATAACATATTGTTCTGTTTTAAAAGCTTTAATTTTTTTCTTAAAATCTTGCTTGTCACGAGCGTAAAAATAGCCTTTTCCGCCGGCAGCTCCATAAGTTTTAACAATCACCGGAAAAGTCACATCCTCAATATCATCAAATTGTCTCGGCACATTAATTCCGGCTTTTTTAAGCCAGTTTCTTTGCATCACCCTATCCTGTTCCCAATCCAAAACTGCTTTGTTTCCAAAATAAGGGACTTTAATTTTCTTATTATTCTCGGCGCCAAGATATGCCACGAATGATCCGTGTGGGATTAAAATAACGTTTTCGTCTTTAAGTTGAGATTCGATTTTTTCATATTCTGAAAAACTTTTAACAGTTAAAATTTTGTCAATGAATTTGAATCTTTTGTAAAAATCAACACGATCTATTGTGGAAACGATTAAAGTTTTGAAGCCTTCGTCTTTTGCACCTTTTAGAATTTGAAGCGCAGAGTGGGAACCGAGAGTAGCTATTGTGTATTTAGCTGTATCATCTTTTCCCATATTTGTATCTTAACAAATCAAACCTAAATACTGAAGAGAACTATTTTAACACTATGGGATTTATTTATCAAGACTTGATTAATATTCTTTTTACCTTTAATATTTCTCTAGATGGTTTCACTTATTATCGGCTCTCAATGGGGTGATGAAGGCAAAGGTAAAATTGTTGATTTGCTTTCAGAGAAACAAGATTTGGTTGTCCGCTTCCACGGCGGCAATAACGCCGGACACACAGTTATCGCAAACGGCAAAAAATATCCTTTCCACTTAATGCCTTCTGGAATTTTACATAAAAAAGTCGCAGGGGTTATCGCCAACGGCACAGTTTTAGATCTCGACGTTTTAGTTTCTGAAATTGAAATGCTTCAAAAAGACGGTTATAAACTCGAGGGAAAATTATTAATTTCAGACCGGTGCCACATTATTATGCCCTATCACAAAGCCATGGATGAAGCGATGGAAAATGCACGCGGCAAAAATAAACTTGGCACAACAAAAAGAGGAATAGGCCCTGCACTTGCAGACAAAGTTTCATATAACGGAATTAGGCTTTATGAGCTCTTAAATTGGCCTCAGTTCGAGGAAAAATTTAAATTTCAAACTGAGATAAAAAATAAAATACTGAAAGTTTTTAAAGTAAAACCAATTAATATTGTTGATGAACTTGCAAAGTTTAAGATTTTAATGGAATTTATTGAGCCATTTATTACGGACACATATCAGGTTATTAAAAAAGGAGTTAAGGAAAAAGAGAATATTTTATTTGAAGGCGCTCACGGCGTGATGCTGGATAATGATTTTGGTCCATATCCTTATGTTACGGGTTCTAATGTTATAACTGGTGCAGTTAATACAGGTTCAGGATTACCGGTTAAAGATATGAAGGAAGTTTGGGCCGTTGTAAAAGCATACACGTCAAGAGTTGGTGAAGGACCTTTTCCTACAGAATTATCAGGTAAACTTGCCGATTCGATTAGGGAAAAGGGTGCAGAATATGGCACCACAACCGGAAGACCAAGAAGGGTTGGTTGGTTAGATTTAGAAGCTGTTAAATTTGCTTTAGAAGTTACGGGAACTACGAATATTGCAATTACAAAAATTGATGTCTTAAGCGGTTTAGATGAAATAAAAGTTTGTACCGGTTATAAATATAAAGGCAAAGATATTCCCTATTCTTCCTGTGGGTATGTTGAACTGGAAAAAGTTGAACCGGTTTATGAAGCTTTTAAAGGTTGGCAAAAAAATATTGACGGAGTTAAAAGTGAATCGAAACTTCCCAAAGAAGCAAAAGCATATTTAAAATTTATTGAAAAGTTTTTAGGAGTTAAAATAGGTATTATCTCCACAGGCCCTGCAAGAGAAGAGTATATAAAATATTAATGAAGATCAAGAAACTGATCTGGGATGATTGGAATATTACTCATATTGCCAGGCATGGAATAACAAAAGAAGATGTAGAGGAAGTTTGTCAGAGGGAGTACGCTGTTGTAGATGGGAAAGAAGAAAGATTCTTGGTTATTGGTACAAACAACAATGAGAAGTTCATTCTGGTTGTATTGGATCCAGAACCCGAAGAAGGTGTATACTATCCAGTAACAGCTAGAACAGCAGATAAGAGGGAACGCTCAATTTACAAAGAAAAGAAAGGCAAACATGACTAGGAAGACTAAAGATCCAATGCCGGGGAAAAATGCAACTCGTCAGGAATTAGCAGAATTTTGGGACACTCACAGCGTTGCAGACTATTTAGATGAATTAAAACCAGTTAAGGTAAATTTTTCTAAAAACCTAAAACACGAAGTTAGGATCACTCTAGACTCAAATGAAATGAAAAAGCTAGACGAAAAGGCCAATAAAAAGAAAACTAATATTGTTTCACTTGCACGAGAGTTAATCCTTCAACACCTTCAGTAATTATTCCCACTCCATAGTCGCCGGAGGCTTTGTGGAGATGTCATATACAACACGGTTTACTTCCGGAACTTCTGTCACAATTCTGTTTGACATAACCTGCAAAAGTCCCCAGGGAAGTTTGGCAAAATCTGCACTCATCGCGTCAGTTGCCTCAATCGCCCGAATCGCAATTGTTTCACCGTAAACTCTTTGATCTCCCCGAACTCCCGTTGTTTTAATTCCCGTAAAAACTGCAAAAGCCTGCCAGAGTTCTATACCGTAATTTTCAATTTCGTCCCTTACGATTTTATCTGCCTTTCTTAAGATTTTTAAATTTTCTTCAGTTACCGGACCTACAATTCTGACTGCTAAACCTGGTCCGGGGAAAGGCTGACGTTTTATTATTGCGTCAGGAATTCCTAAAATGCTTCCAATTTTTCTTACTTCATCTTTATAAAAAGTTCTTAACGGTTCAACTAAAGTTAAATTCATATCTTCCGGCAATCCTCCAACATTATGATGAGATTTAATTTTT
The DNA here is from genome assembly GCA_021731695.1 of Candidatus Daviesbacteria bacterium. Classification (GTDB taxonomy): domain Bacteria; phylum Patescibacteriota; class Microgenomatia; order Daviesbacterales; family UBA10151; genus JACPKO01. The sequence continues at coordinate 15,515 of JAKFWZ010000080.1, forward strand.
TCAGAATGTTTACTTCCTTTGCTTTCAATAACATCAGGATAAATTGTCCCTTGAACTAAAAAATTTGCTTTGTATTTTTTGGATTCTCTTTCAAGGACCTCTATAAAGGTCCTGCCGATTGCCATTCTTTTGGCTTCCGGTTCTGTAACTCCATCTAGTGCTTTTAAGAATTCATCTTTTGCATCAACCACTTCAATTTTCATATCATAATTTTCCTTAAAAACATCTCTTAAAATATCCGTTTCCCCTTCACGCATTAAACCTGAATCAATGTAAATTGAGGTTAAATTTTCACCAATTGCCTTATGAACTAAAAGTGAAGCCACCGATGAATCAACACCACCGGATAGCGCGGAGATAACTTTTTCCTGGCCCAAACTTTCGCGTATATCATCAATTAATCCTTCTACAAATACGGGGTCGAGTTCCTGTTTTATCGGCACAACTCCACAGATTTCCAAAAAGTTAGATAAAATTTGTTCGCCAAATTGCGTGTGAATTACTTCGGGATGAAATTGAATTCCGTAAATTTTTTCTTTTTCGTTTCCCATTGCCGCAACCGGAATAGTTTTTGTAGTCGCAAGAATTTTAAATTTTTCCGGAGGAGATTTTACTTCATCGCCATGTGACATCCAAACAGTGAACTCTTCTGCAGTATTATCAAAAAGCCCGACGTCATTGCGAGGTGCTCCCTCCGAAGCAATCCCAGTACGCTCTAAGATTGCTTTGCCACTTCGTGGTCGCGCAATGACCTGAAGAGTTGCAGGTCCATACTCTTTTTTATCCCCAGGTTTTACTTTAGCTTTCAAAAGGTGAGAAATTAATTGTTGTCCGTAACAAATTCCTAAAATTGGAATTCCCAGTTCCAGTACTTGCGTATCAATTATTGGAGAATCTTTCCCATAGACTGATGCCGGTCCTCCTGAAAAAATTATTCCCTGAGGATTTAACTCTTTAATTCTTGCAATTGCATCCTCTGGTTCCACAACCATAACAGTTTGCCCGAGCTCTCTGACTCTTCTTGAAATAAGATGTGCAGTTTGTGATCCGAAGTCTACGATAATAATCATAATAGTGACTAGAGTCGAGAGACCAGAGTCTAGACTAAGTGTACTAGATTCTAGACTCTGGCGACTAGACTCTAATTAAAGTAATCTACTCCATTCTTAAAGATTTGTAATCCCTGACCTTCTTTCGCGAGCGTCTTTCCAGTTCTTTTTGCTTTTTCTTTTTCCAAAGGCCAATTTGGTGATTGCTCCGCGAACAACGCTCTTTCAGGATGGGGCATCATTCCGAGCACCCTTCCCGTCACATCCGTAATTCCGGCAATATCTTCTAACGATCCATTTGGGTTATATTCTAAATCCTGGTATTCACAAATTTCTCCTTTGACATATTTTAACGCCACCATTTTTTTATCTTTAATTTCTTTTAAAGTTTTTGGATCTGCAAAAAATCTTCCTTCACCGTGTGCAATTGGACAACTAAAACCCTTTATATTTTTAAGCCATGGGGAATTTCCATGAGTTTCTAAATCCACCCAGCGATTTTGATAGCGGGCGTTTGAGTTATGCAAAAGTGCAACCTGTCTCTCGCCATATTTTCCATTTAGAGCAGGTAATAATCCGAGATTTGTCATAATCTGAAAACCATTACAAAAACCAATTACTAATTTTCCTGAACTTATAAAATCAGTCAGATCATCAAAAATATTATCCCGAACGAGGTTAGCAAATGCTTTACCAGCTCCCGTGTCATCTCCATAAGAAAATCCTCCGGGGAAAACTAGAATATTGTAATCCGCTAATTTCTTCTTTTTGGAAATTAAATCATTTATGTGAACAATATCAGCTTCTGCTCCAGCAGCAGCAAAAGCAAACGCTTCTTCTTCTTCACAATTTAATCCATATCCTGATAGCACCAGCACTTTTACGCTACTCATAATTTCTCCTCTCGGTCATCCACCTCTCCCTAACCCTCGAAGGGTCGAACCCGCTGAAGCAGGATTCACTGCTTCAGCCCTCAAATGAGAGGGAACTCAAACAGTCCCTTCTCCCGGAGGATGTCCGTTGGACATCCGAGTTGCCTTAGGGAGAAGGCTAGGATGAGGGGTATCACCAATCCTTAAACCTTTCTGCATATTTTTCATAAACTTCATCCAAACTTAAATTGACAACATTTTTCCCGGAATTAGAAATTTCAATTTTTTTAGAATCAACAACTTCTCCTATTTCAGAAATTGAATTTCCTTCCATAATTTTTTCAAATTCTAATTTACGTTTCGGATCCACTGAAACCAAAATTCTTCCCTGCGATTCCGAAAACAGCGCAAAATCATTCCTTTTTACATTTCCTTCGAGTTTCGATAAATCGATAGAAGCTCCAATCATTCCGGCGAGTGATGATTTTGCGAGAGCAACTGATAGCCCTCCAATTCCCAAACCAATTCCCAATGCAATTAAGCCTTTTTCCAAAGCTTTTGCATATGCTAAATATAATTTTAAATTTTTATCTGCATCAACTTTTGGAACTGAATTTCCAACTTCGTTTATGCTTTTGTAATATTCACTTCCTCCTAATTCTTCATTAGTTTCACCTAAAACATAAATTAAATCACCCGAAATTTTAAAATCTGGTGTTGCGATTTTTTCGATATTTTCAACAATACCAATTGATGAAATTAAAAGTGTATACGGAACTGAAATTTTAATTGAATTCCCTTTTTCGTCAAATCCATTAAAATCATTAAACATTGAATCCTTGCCTGAAATATAAGGAGATTTGTACGAAACTGCAAAATCATAAAGCGCTTCGTTTGCCCTCTTGAGGGCAAACAAACTTTCAGGTTCGTTAGAAGATGCCCAACAGAAATTATCAAGCAATGCAATCTTATCCGGATTGGCTCCTGAAATAATTGCATTTTTAAAAGCTGTATCGATTGATGCAGCAGCCATCCAATACGTATCAATGTCAGAGTACGAAGGATAAAATCCCTGTGATAAAACCAGGCCTTTTTGTGAAGTTAATAAAGGCCGCACAACTGTTGAATCAACGTTAACTCTCCCGCGTCCAGCGAGCGGATAAGTGACAGCAGTTCCCTGAACTGTATGATCATATTGTTTTGAAATAAATTCGAAAGACGATATATTAAGCCTCCCCATCATTTCCAAAAAGATTTTTCCCATATCTTCAGGTTCTGCGAATTTTGGTTCCACTAGATTTTGTTTCTTGTATCTTGTTTCTTGCTTTCTTACTGGAAGTCCTTCATGCAAAAATTCTAAATCTAAATCCAAAATTGTTTTGCCTTTAAATTTAATTTCGCATTTTCCTGAATCTGTAAATTTTCCGATTTCCCATGCATCAACTCCCCGGCTTTTCATTAACTCTTCAAATTCTTTCCATTTGTTTTGCGGAATTGATAAAACCATTCTTTCCTGAGATTCTGAAATCCATATTTGCCACGGCGAAAGGCCTGAGTATTTTAACGGCACTTTCTCTAAATCAACTTCAACCCCGCCTGATTCCCTCGCCATTTCTCCAACAGACGATGAAAGTCCACCAGCTCCACAATCTGTTATTGAATCATAAAAGCCCTTATCCCTCGCTTCTTTAATAATCGCATCCGAGAATTTCTTTTGAGTAATCGGATCTCCAATTTGAACAGCGGTGGACGGAGAATCAGCACCCAAACCTTCTGATGAAAATGTGGCTCCATGAATCCCATCAGCTCCTACTTTTCCTCCAACCATTACAACCAGATCTCCGGGTTCTGCTTTTTTGGCAGTTGCAGATTTATCTCCAATTTTTTTAGGAATTAAACCAACAGTCCCTGCAAACACCAACGGCTTTCCTTTATACCTATCATCAAAATATAAAAACCCTGTCGGCGTGGGGATTCCCGATTGATTTCCACCGGCATTTATGCCGGAAACAACTCCTTCCAAAATTCTTTTTGGCGAAAGCATTTTTTGCGTTAGTAGTTTATCTTTAAAAATCGGCTCTTCATCTTCAGGATCTCCAACCATAAATCCATAAGTATTAAAAATTGGTTTTGCACCTAAACCAAAGCCGATTGCGTCACGATTTACTCCAACGATTCCGGTAATCGCTCCACCAAAAGGATCGAGGGCTGAAGGTGTGTTATGAGTTTCAACTTTGTGTGTTATCAGAAAATCGTCATCGAAATTTATAGCACCGGAATTATCATTAAAAACTTTTGCTGTAAAATCTTTTTTGTTAATTTTTTCAGTAGCTCCCTTAATGTATGTTTTAAATAATCCGTCTTTTACATCATCAATCGGATCTGCAAAAATTGTATGTTTACAATGCTCACTCCAGGTTTGAGCTAAAGTTTCAAGTTCAATATCGGTCGGATTTCTTTTTTTTAATTTAAAATAAGTTTGAATTGTTTTTAAATAATCTAAGTCTAAAGCGAGCGGGCCGCGCCTGCTTCCATCTTCATTTTTAATTCCTAACTTTCCGATTTTTTTTAACTCTTCATCTGGGACATTTAAATCTACGTAATCTGTATGGATCCCCGCCTTCGCGGGGACAAGCTTTACTTTTGGTACATAAAAATCCATTCCCGAATCTTTTTGATATTGACCAGCAGATTTAATAGAAACCCTTTGGATCAACGGATTAATAAAAGAGTTCACTATTTCAGTAACCTCATCTAAGGAAAGTTTTCCTGTTATAAAAATTACTTGAGAAGAATAAATTCCTTCATCGTCTGAAAATTTGATTTTTAAATGATCTTGCGCAGATTGTTTTGTTGTATTTCCAACATTATCTGTAACCCCCGGTAAAAATCCTATTTCAATTGCAAAGTCAAAAGATATGTCATTCAGAGCCCCGCTTTTGCGTGACGTGGAATCTTGATTCGACAAATTATTTTTTAATCGAGATTGCGACGCTTCGCTCGCAATGACACCTCCGTGATCTTGCTTTGCAATGACAAACGTTTTACCATTTTCTACTCTGATTTTTGAGTACTCAGTTACTGGATTTATAAGAATTTCTGCAACGGATTCTAACTGATTTTCAGACAATTTTTTGTCGACTGTATATATATCAACGATCTCAATTTTATCTAATTTAAATTTTGGAAAGAGGGTTTTTAGAGTTTTTAGCCGTACTGCGTTTCGTGTATCGGGGACTTTAGAATATACGGCAATTCTCGAAATCATTAAGTTACAGGATAATTTTAACCGAATTTAGCTTCAAAAACAAGGGCACTAGTAATGCCAAAAGGTTCTTTCGTTTGTAAACACCATTGGAATTCCTGCTTTATCAGCGGCTTCTATCGAAACTTTATCATTTATCGATCCGCCTGATTGAATAATTGCACCAATTTTATTCTTACCCGCTAAAGATACGACATCATCAAAAGGAAAAAACGCATCTGAAGCGAGAACTGCTCCATCACAATTTTCCTCCCCCGCAAGTTCCATTGCCATTTGAGCAGCTCTATAACGCGAAGTTTGTCCTGTTCCGATTCCTGTAGTTTGCGGTAAAGTTTTATGCATAATGATTACCGTATTTGAACGCATTCTTCTAATAAATTTCCAGGCAATTTCCATTTGTTTAAGTTGCGCTTCTGTTGGTTTTGTTTTTGTTACAACGGTCCATTTTTTTTGCCCCATATCAGTTTGGGAGTCAACAGATTGATAAACAAATCCTCCGATAATTTCTTTTAGACTTTTTTCCTTTTCCGATGATTTTTTAATCCCCGATAAAATATAAACTCCCATACTTTTTCTAACCCCAGTTAATATTTCTTTTGCTTCCCCGTTAATCCCCGGCGCTGCAACAATATCAAATAACCCCTTTCTTTCATCCTTAAACGATGTAACAACTTCTGCGGCTTTCTTATCAAAAGGTTTATTAGAAACGACAACTCCGCCAAACGCCGATTCAGGGTCTGCATCAATTGCGCGTTGCAATGCTTCAGCCTGTGTAGAGCCCAAAGCAATCCCACATGGGGTATTATGCTTTATAACAACAGCCGCGGGCTCTTCAAAAAGCCTAACTGCTTCTAGCCCTGCGTTAATATCTGTAACGTTCATCATTGATAATTCTCTTCCGGCAATATGCTCAATATTTTCAAAAGGCGAATTCGAATTTGGAGTTAAATATAAGGCGGCAGTCTGGTGAGGATTTTCACCATAGCGTAGTTCTTTAATTTTTCTGCCCGCGATTGTAAGCTCTTTGGGATATTCCTTGTCATTCCGGTGAAAACCGGAATCCAGGCTATCTTTACTGGATCCCGAATCAAGTTCGGGATGACTAATCTGTTTTCTAAAAAAATTCGCGACCTGAGAATCATAAAATGATAAATGTTCAAAAGTTTTTGCTGCAAGTTCCTTTCTAAAACTCTCACCATTAGTTCCCCTCTCCTGAGGGAGAGGGCTAGGGAGAGGGATATTTTCAGAATCTTTCAAAAACTCAATAACTCTTTCATAATCTTCCGGATCACAAACTGCTAAAACGCAGTTATAATTTTTTGCTGCAGATCTCAACATCGTTGGCCCGCCAACATCAATATTTTCTATCGAATTTTTTTCTTCAAAAGGATATAAATTGCAGACAACAATTTCTATATTCGGCAAACCCAATTTCTCCGCTTCTTCAACTTGCTTAGGATTTTTTCTGTCATATAAAATTCCGCCTTCAACCTGATATGAAATTGTTTTTATTCGTCCATCTAAAGCTTCAGGATTTTTTGTGATTTCCTCAACTGGTGTAACTTCGATTCCTGCGTCTTTTAGGGTTTTAGCTGTACCTCCTGAAGATATAAGGAGATACCCAAGAGAACTTAACTCTTTGGCAAATTTTTCGATTCCTGACTTATCAAAAACGCTTAGCAAAGCGTAGTTTGCGCTCATATTTGTTTTTGCAAACTGTGTAATGATATGCGAGTTAAAAGAAAAAAACAAGAATAAGATTTCTTTTTACCGCTTTGTGTTAATTGCGAGCATGAACGCAGCGCCGTATAGAATTCTGAAGTGAGGTATCAGGGAGTGTCGGCTTCAGCGAAGCTGAAGGCCGAAGTGGGGGTCCCGATTACCGAACTGAAGAATTTAGGCGACCGTTCCTGTCTCGCAGAGTTTTGATACTTTTGCGGTCAAAAGTACAAGAAAGAATCAAGATTGCGACACTTCGTTCGCAATGACTAAAAGTTTATTCTAAAAACTTCTTTATTAATTGATTAGTCGAAGAGTCATGTTTCATTTCCGCAGATTCCCCTTCAATTTCCCCCAAAATCTTTTTGGCTAAAATTTTTCCAAGTTCTACTCCCCACTGATCAAATGAATCTATCCCCCAGATTACACCTTGAACAAAAACGCTGTGTTCATAAAGCGCAATTAGTTGGCCTAAAGAGTAAGGCGTTAATTTATCAATCAAAATAGAATTTGTCGGACGATTCCCAGGCATAACTTTATGAGGTATTAATTTTTCCTCAACCCCTTCGGCTTTTAATTCCTCTGCTGTCTTTCCAAAGGCGAGAGCTTCGGTCTGTGCAAAATAATTTGCCATTAATTTTTGATGATGATCTCCTATCGGATTTAGCGTTTCTTTAAAACCAATGAAGTCGGCAGGAACTATTTTCGTCCCCTGATGCATTAATTGAAAAAATGCATGTTGTCCGTTCGTTCCGGGTTCTCCCCAAATAATCGGACTTGTTTGAAAATCAACCGGCTCACCATTTTCGGTTACAGATTTTCCGTTAGATTCCATAATTAACTGCTGTAAATATGCGGGCAAACGAAGCAAGTACTGATCATAGGGAATTATTGCCTGAGTCGAAAAGTTAAAATAATTATTATTCCAAATACTAATAAGCCCCATTATCACCGGAAGATTCTCATTTAACGGTGCGGTTTCAAAATGTGCATCAACCGAGTGGAATCCTTTTAACATTTCTTCAAAGTTTTCGTAACCAATTGCAATCATTAACAAAAGTCCAATCGCACTGCAAAGGGAATATCTTCCGCCGACAAAATCCCAAAAAGGAAACATGTTTTCTCCTTTAATTCCAAATTTCTCAACTTCTTCTAGGTTTGTTGAAAGGGCAATAAAATGTTTCGCCACAATTTCATTTTTCTTATCATCATCCCCGACCCGTTCAGGTAACCATGTGTTTCCGTCTGTTAATTGGATTCCCGCCTCCGCGGGAATGACAGAATGCAAAATCCAATTCTTTGCAGTTTGAGCATTTGTCATAGTTTCCTGAGTTGTGAAAGTTTTAGAAGCCACAATGAAAAGTGTTTCTTCAGGGATTAAACCACGAACAGTTTCTGCAAAATCAGTTCCGTCAATATTCGAAATAAATTTTATATTAAGTTCGCGATCAGAATAAAATTTTAGTGCTTCATACGCCATGACTGGCCCTAAATCTGATCCTCCAATTCCGATATTTATTACATTTTTAATTTTTTTGCCCGTAAAACCTGTAAACTCTCCGTTTCTTAAAGACTCTGAAAAATTCTTCATGCGAGTTAAAACATTTGAAATTTCTTCATCAATATTTACCCCACCTAAAACAATTGATTCGTGTGCTGCGTTTCTTAAAGCAACATGCAAAACTGCACGATTCTCACTTAAATTAATTTTTGTGCCAAGAAACATTGCCTTTATTTTCTGTTTTAAACCTGCCTCATTAGCTAGAGCTAAAAGCGACTCAAAGCCTTCCGATTCAATTCTGTTTTTGGAAAAGTCCAGGAAAATGCTTTCAAATTGCAATGAAAATTTTTCGCCCCGAGCCGGATCCGAAGCAAACAAATCCCTAAGGCTTTTATCTTTAACCTTCGAGAAATACTCCAACAGTTTAGGATGCGAAGATAAACGGGTTAGCATCAACAGAAAGTATGTCAAAGTTTGAGAGTTGATTCAAGCCCTGCCATGATGTAAATTAAGCATGATGTCAGAAACCTTCACGCTCATCATTTTTGGAATTACTTCGAACCTCGCACAAAAATATATTATTCAGGCGCTTTACGACATGGAGGAAAAAGGCGTTTTGCCTGAAAAGATGACTGTCGTCGGGAATGCCAGGAGAGAATTAACAGATGTAGAGTTTAAAGATTTTATCCGTGACGCGCTAAATAAAGAAAATAGACACCACAAACACGAATTCAAAAAGGAAGTTATTGAAAAATTATTAAAAAGGATGCACTACGTTGCCGGACATTTAGACAATCCTGATTACTATACTAAACTAAGAAATTTTCTGGATAAGATCGCAAAATCCTCAAAAGGAAAGGACGACAGAATCTATTACCTGGCAACATACCCCGACTTGTATCAAAGTATTTTTGAAAATCTGAAAACCCAAGGATTAACGGATGAAACACACGGATTTGTAAGACTCATGATTGAAAAGCCTCTGGGACATGATTTTATGTCAGCAAAGCATATTAATGATTTGATGGCAAAATATTTTAAACAATCTCAAATTTACAGAATGGATCACTATTTAGGTAAGGAAACTTTGCAAAATATTTTAACATTTAGATTTGGAAACGGATTATTCGAGCCTTTAATTAACAAAGATTACGTTGATCATATCCAAATCACAGCGAGCGAGGATTTTGGGATTGGTGCGCGGGGAGGATTTTATGATGCTGTTGGGGCGTTAAGGGATGTTGGTCAAAACCACCAAATGCAGATGCTGGCTTTTGCCACAATGGATGAACCGAGGGCGTTTACAAATGAAGCAGTGACCGAGGAAAGAATTAAAATTCTTAAGGCTTTAAAACCAGATTCAAAAGATGTAGTTTTTGGGCAATATGAAGGATATAAAAAAGAGGATAATGTCACGCCAGATTCAAAAACAGATACATTCTATGCATTTAAAGGAGAATTAGATAACGCGAGATTTAAAGGTGTGCCAGTTTATGTCAGAGCTGGAAAGCAGTTGGCCCAAACAGTTACTGAAATTTCGATAGTTTTTAAAATCCCTGAAAACAGATTATTTAAAAATCTTGACAAGGGAAAAGAGCCGAATGTTTTGATTTACAGACTTCAACCGAATGAAGGAATTGTTGTCAGATTTTTGACTAAAAAGCCTTCTACTATGGAACTTGAGGAAAATTTTTTGCAATACTGTTACAAAATCGAGACAGAGCATTCACACTACATTCCTGATCCATACGAGAGATTAATACTGGATGCAATAAAAGGTGATCAGACTTTCTTTGCAGATGCAGAAGAAATTGAAACAGCCTGGAAATTTGTTGACACTTTAATTGAGGCAAAAGATAATCCTGTTGAATACAGAAAAGGTTCATGGGGACCGAAAGAAGCTGATGAATTGATTAAAAAAGATGGCAGAGAATGGTTAATGCCATCAGATGCCTTTTGCAGGATTTAACGCATTACCTTTTGACGTAATTCCATGATTACATGTCCTAGAGGCGGACTCGCATCTGGGGTGAAAAGTCTTCCACCTTCGTAGTGAGAACTTGGCCCTAGCGCTGCTAAAACTTTGCTCGCACCCACTTCATTGTGAACAGGAAGCTGGCGGTGGTAGATAACAGTCACTACTCTTCTTCCGCCGTTTACCGGAGGTTTGTCTAAAAAATCTACTTTTGTAAATGTTTCTGGGGTCAGCATATACGTTGAATATATTCCTAAGTTTAGTCAATGTCAAGATTGTGTCAGAAAAAAGTAAAAGTTTTGTAAAGATTATTGGCCATTAAAATTACTATTTAGTTTATCAGGATTTTTTAACTGAGTGACCGCCGAACTTTCCCCTCATGGCTGAAACTGCCTTGTTACGAAAACCGTCTGGAGAATTTTCATCAACTTCTCCTGATTCAACTCTAATCTCAAATGATTCCTCAATTACTTCCGCATCCACCCCTAACTCTTCAGCAACTTTTACAGTCCACTCTCCTTCACCCGTATGATTAATTTTTGAGGAATACTCGGAAAGCTCAGGATCTTCCTCCAATGCTTCTCTGGTCCAACCAACCAAGCGGGATTCTATAACTGATTTATTGTTATAAACTCTAAATACATCATTTAAATCCAGATCAAAATCTGAAGCTTTTAAGATTGCAGCGCCTTCCGCTATCGCTTCCATCATTCCGTATTCAATTCCGTTGTGAACCATTTTCGCGAAATGCCCGGCTCCAACTTTTCCAAAATGTCCCCAAGCATCAGGCGCAGATGCTTTTTCTATTATTTCCTTTATTCGCTTAACGTCTGCCTCATCCCCTCCTATCATTAAACAAGCTCCGGTTCTCGCACCTTTTGGTCCGCCTGAAACCCCGATATCCATAAAATGAATTCCTGTGGGCTTTATCTTCTCTGCCCTTCTTAAAGTGTCTTTATAGAACGAATTTGCCCCATCTATTAAAAGGTCACCTTCACTCATTAAGGGCAATAATTTATCAATATATTCATCTGTTGTCTCACCCGCCGGAAGCATTAACCAGATTATTCTTTCACCTGCAGCACCAGAAGTTTCAATTACATCTTCAACATTTTCAACAGTTTGCGCCCCCGCAGCTTTTACTTCTTCGCGGGGCTCAGGAGAACGATTCCAGGCAACGATTTCAACTCCTTTTTCAAGAAGATTTAAAACCATGCCTTTACCCATTTTTCCTAAACCGATATAACCAATTTTCATTATTTAAGAGGATAACTTAATACTGATAAAACTGCAATGGACTTTAAAAACAAAATCTGGAAGCGGCATTGTCAGTCCAAACCATAACAAAAATCACATGATCATGTCATTATTGTTGCGATCTGTCTCCTCCTAAAAACCTTACTATCTATACTGTATACTTAATTATTACTTATGTTTTTATCAATTGATATTGGCGGAACTTCAACCCGCATTGCCCTTTCAAAAGATGGCAAAAAGATAGAGAAAGAAGTTAAATATGATACTCCTAAGAAATATGATGACGGAATAGATTTACTTCAGGAAAATATTGAAAAACTAACCCGTCACAAACCAAAAGCTGTTTCAGTGGCAGTTGCCAGTCCGATTGATTACGAAAAAGGCACACTCATTAAACCTCCCAACTTGCCAAATTATAAAGGGCATGCAATCAGAAAAGAATTAGAACTTAGACTCCGGACAAAAGTTTTTCTGGAAAATGACGGCGCTTTAGGCGGTTTAGGTGAATACTCACAAAGAAAAAAAGTTAAGGTTCTAGGCTATATAACTTTATCTACGGGCGTCGGTGGTGTCAGAATTGTTGACGGAAGAATTGATTATCATGCTCTTCCCTTTGAACCCGGACACCAGATCCTGGATCCTCATGGAAGATTCTGGCCTGGTTGTGGGCAAAAAGGGTGTTTTGAAGCGCTGGCTTCCGGTACAGCCTTCGAAATGACATATGGTGTAAAGCCTGAATTTTGCGAAGATGACCGGATTTGGGAAGAGCATGCAGAAATTACATCTCAGGGACTGGTTAATGTTATTACACTTTGGACACCTGAAGTTTTAGTTATTGGCGGAGGGCTAACGAAAGCTGGTTCAAAGTTTACCAAACCCTTAATAAAATTCACAAAAGAAAAGTTAAAAATTTATTCACCGCCGAAAATTGAAATATCAAAAATGGGAGATGAGAATGTTTTACTCGGAGGACTTATACTGCTTTCAGGAAAAAATCACTTTGGTTCGTGATACTTACTTTCAAAATTTTCCCTGCCATGTTTTAAGGCTTTTGCCATCCAAATCAACTCAGTGTATGTACGTTCAATTCTTTTGATATATTTTTCATCTAAAAGATTCCCTTTTTCATCAAATAAATCCTGAATTCTCGGAAATTGAACATCTGTAAAAGTCGCCACCATTCCCATTTCTCTTACGCAGTCGACTAAACCTTCAATTGCCCTAACTCCTCCCCAAAGTCCATCTGAAACTCCGGCAAAAGCTACGGGTTTATGAATATAATTTTTTAATTCAGAGTCTAAAAGTCTTTTTAAAGTTCCCGGATAACCATGATTATATTCAGGAGTAACAATAAAAAATGCATCTGCATCCGCAGTTAATTTTGTGTATTTTGGATCTTTGTTTTCATCATCATTTCCGTCAAATGGCAGATTGAAATCTTCAGGACAAACTAAAGTTATCTCTATTCCTTCAATATCTTTTCCAATTTTTTCAATTAATTTTGCAGCGTGGATTGAGCGTCTTTTAGGGCGGGCTGTACCTTCAATAACCAGAATTTTTAATTTCGTCATCAGTCAATTTCATAGCTTATCGTCACAGTCATCACTAATTCATCTTCTCCTGGCTGAGTTTGAGTTGGTATATCGCCTCCTCTGGCATCCTCTGCTTTTGCCATGTAAGGAACGGGATACCCCCCACCTTCTGATTCAGAATAATTTGTGATTTTTCCTAATCTAAATCCTGCAGATTTGGCCGCAGCTTCCGCTTTTTTCTTTGCATCCGCAACCGCCATTACCCTCGCTTCATTCATAGCATTTTCCTTATCTTTAACCTGATAATTTACTCCTCCAACCTGATTAGCACCGCTGGCTGTTGAAGCATCAATAACTTTGTCCGCAAGTGCCGGATCTCCCAAAGATATTGTGATATTTGTATTTGCGTTATAACCGGTAATTCCGTTTTCATCAGTAGGAGGCGCTGGTGCAATTGGCATAATACGAACATCTCCATATTCAGGATAAATATTATAGTTGTCAGTTTTTATATCTTTGTCTGCAACTCCTAGCGCTTTTATTGAGGCAATAACTTTATTAATGTTTCCGTTCAATAAATTCTGTGCTTCCTGTTGAGTCGGAGCTTTAGCTGTAACGCCAACAGTTACGGTTGCAGAATCAGGAGTAGCGTTAACTTTTCCTTCACCCGAAACAGTAAAGCCTTCATATGATTGAATGTTGTTTGTGCTAAAGGGTATGGGTCCTAAAAGTTTTGTAAAACCAAAAAGAATCAGGAAAAAAACCAGAACTGTAACCAGATTAGTAATCAGTTGAGATTGATTTATCACGTTTTAATCTTACTACTATGAAACCTTTGCAGCAAGTCTGTTCAAAGCAAGTATATATGCAGCAAGTCTTAAGTTAACTTTTTTATTTTCCGCAATTTCCCAAACCTCTTCAAAAGCCTTTTCCATTTTTTCTCTCAATTTTCCCCTCACTTCTTCAAGTGTCCATTTTTCATTATGCATGTTCTGATACCACTCAAAATAAGAAACTGTCACTCCGCCGGAATTTGCCAAAACATCCGGCACAACTATAATCTGTTTTTGATCCAATATTTTTTCTGCATCAGCAGTAGTAGGACCATTAGCTAATTCTAAAATCACTTCAGCACGAATTTCAAAAGCATTATCTTTTGTTATAACTCCCTCCAGTGCCGCCGGAACCAAAATATCAACTTCTAACTCCAAAAGTTTTTCGTTTGTAATATGGTCAATATTTTCCATTTCCATACCTTCAAAACTTTTACCGCTTTCCTTCCATTCAATTATTTTTGGAATATCCAGTCCCCCATTTCCTCCTCTGTCAACTATCGCTGTTTTGGAATCCGAAACCGCAATAACTTTAAATCCAGCTTCATATGCAGCCAAAGCAAAAAAAGAACCGACATTACCAAATCCCTGAATCGCAATAGTCGGCCTTCCTTTTAAATCAATTTTTTTTAAAAGACTTTGCAAAACAATAAATCCGCCTAAACCTGTTGCTTCAGTTCTGCCTTCTGAACCTCCATTCTCCAGGGGCTTTCCTGTGACTACAGCTTTTAAAAATCCTTCAGTATATTTGAGATTTGAGTTTTGAGATTTGAGATTTTTTTCGTATTCATCTGAAATCCATGACATTATTTGTGCGTTTGTATTTACGTCTGGTGCCGGAACATCAATCCCGGGCCCAATATTTGGAAATAATTCATCTGTAAAAGCCCTGGTTACTCTTTCCAGCTCCTTATCGCTAAACTCTTTAGGATCTATTTCCAACCCGCCTTTTCCTCCACCAAAGGGCACATTACAAACTGCATTTTTTATCATCATCCAAAATGAAAGCGCTTTAACTTCTGATAAATTAACTTGTGGGTGATAGCGTAAACCGCCTTTATACGGACCTAAAATATTGTTGTACTGAACACGATAGCCATTAATTGGAATAATGCTTCCGTCATCTTTTTCCAGAGGAAATCTCAACTCAATGATTCTTTCAGGTTCCTGAAGCAAATTGACTAACCAGTCAGGAGCTTCGGAATACTTCGCAGCTTTATTTAAAATTGAAATCCCGTCTTTAAAAGGGTCCTGCATAAGTTAACATTAAATAATTGCAGAGTAATCAACTTGACAGAAAGAAGACAGCAAAGTTGATAGTAATGATTATACAAATTCACGAACTACGAACTACGAACTACGAACTACGAACTACTTAATATCTTCTCAAACTTTGCTGAATCTTTAATCGGAGCAATTACTTGCAAATTAAATCTGTTCTTATCAAATAAATATTTCGCGACAGTTAAAATATCCTCCGGTGTGACTTTATCTATTTCTTTTAAATAATCATCAAATTTTTCAAGTTTTCTATCAAGAATAAATTGTGTTCCAAAATGCTCTGCTAAAAAGTTAGTCGACTCACTTCGAAGAGCCAATCTCCCCCGGATTAATTCCTTAGCTTTATTTAATTCTTCACTTCCGACAACTTCTGAGGAAATTTTATTCAGTTCCTCAATTATAATTTTAAGTCCCTCGTAAACTTTTTCTAATTTAAGTCCTGCATAATTTATAAACATTCCGGTATCGATATATGAATCAGCATCGGAAGAAACATGATATGCCAAACCACGTCTCTCACGGACCTGCATAAACAATCTTGAAGACATTCCCTCACCTAAAATAACTGAGAGAACTTTTGCAGCATGACGATTATTATCATGTCTGTTAAAACCTTCAACCCCCAAAATCAAATTTGCCTGGTCTGTTTTTTTGTAGTGAACATGTGCTCTGGCTTTTGTTTGTTTCTGAGGTACGAAACCCGCAGGTTTGTGTTCGCCTCTTTTTGGCAAATCGTCAAAATATTTAATGGCAATTTTTTCAATATCTTCTGGTATTTTTCCGGCATAAACTAAAACAGAATTTGTTGGGGCATATAAAGAATTTACATATTTTATAAAATCATCACGATTTAGCGAATTAATTGTTTTTTCATCTCCACCAATATCCCAACCTAAAGGCTGATCTCCGAATTGCAAATTTTCATAAAGATCCCAAATTAACCTTGCCGGATTGTCACGGTACATTCTAAGTTCCTCAATAATCACACCCTTTTCTCTTTCCATTTCATCTTTTTCCACAAGTGAATCTTTCATCATCGAGGAAATTAAATCAGTTGCGAGTTCCACATGTTTTGCTGCAGATTTAATCCAATAATAAGTCCACTCTTTCGAAGTTGCTGCATTATTTACAGCTCCTATTGAATCAACCATTGTTGAAATAATTTCTGCAGAAGGATATTTTTTCGAGCCCTTAAAAAACATATGCTCAAGAAAATGCGAAATTCCGTTTACTTTTTTTGCTTCGTATCTTGACCCTGCACCAACAGCAACTAAAGTGGTCACCGATTCTAAAGAAGGAATTGGGATAGTAATTAGAGTAAGTCCGCTTTTTAAAGTCTTAAGTTTAAACATGAAGGCTAGTTTAGCAAAGATACTCTGTATGCACAATATCATTAATATCTAGTCTTTTTTTGCTTTTGCCACTTTGACCGCAAAGTGGCGCAAACTCTGCTCGCGGAAAGTCGCGCAACACACCCCTGTTACTCAGGCAAATTTTCTCGCTCGTTAATCGGGGAACCTTACCCCTTCGGCTTTTTTGCTGATCACAAAAAACCGAAATCCCCTGATAACTCACTCTAAAATTCTTTACGCGCTTTGTTTCAAGCTCGCATCTCAGAAAAATCTTGCATCGAACGCAGCTGCCATAAAACCTGAATGAGGGTATCAGGGGGAGATGCCTGAGAGCGAAGCGAACCAGGAGGGGGATCCCCCGATTATGCCGAAGAGGGTTTTAGGCTAGACCGTTCATCGCAAGAGAGTTTTGGGCGACTTTTACGGTTAAAAGTCGCAAAGAAAAACCTAGAAATAAAAGAGTAGCAAAAACACTAAAGCCAGGATTATTCTATAAACCCCGAACCAAAATAAATTATTTGTTTGTACATATTTTATAAACCATTTAACAACAACTAGGGCAGTTATAAATGAACCAATAAAACCAACCCCTGAGAGCAGAACTTCATTTGATGAAAAATTAAAATCAGATTTTACTAAATCTAAAAAAGTTGCAGCTGCAATCGTAGGAATTGCTAAAAGAAACGAGAATTCAACTGCAGTTTTTCTACTCGCTCCAACTAACATTCCTCCGACTACAGAGGCTGCTGCTCTCGAGGTTCCGGGAATAACTGAAACTGCTTGTGCCACTCCAATTAAAAAGGATTGCCTTAGTGATAATTTTTCAATTGAATCTATTTTTGGATTCCCGTCTTCACGGGAATGACGGAAAAAAGGCAATTTTTCAATTACAATGAGCAAAATTCCACCGATAAAAAGCGCTGCAATAGTGATTAAAATATTTTCAAATAAAACTGCTTTAATAAAGTCATATAGCAGGAACCCGATGATTGCTGTCGGGATAAACGCCGCAATTATATTTTTCAAAATCCCAATTCCTCCAATTAATTTTTTCCAAAACAAAACCACCACCGCCAAAATTGCTCCGAGTTGAATAAATATTTCGAATGATTTAACAAATTCTGTTTGAGAAATTTTTAGTAAGTCAGAAGCCAGTAAAAGATGTCCTGTTGAAGAAACCGGAAGAAATTCTGTAACTCCTTCAACTATTGATAATATCAGTGCCTGTATTAAATCCATGATTATTGATTATAGATTAATGATTAATGAAAATAATTTCTATTACGACCAGCCAGATTCTTCAACCTATAATCAATAATCTTTAATCAAATTTTTTCTGATATTCTTCCAGCATCTTCTCAACAGTTTCTTCTGTACTGATATTCGATGTATCAATTGTCACGGCATCTTTTGGCACTCTCATTGGCGATGCTTCGCGAGTCGCGTCGGTCATATCCCGCTTTTCCATATTTTTTAAAACTTCCTCAAAATTCGCACCGGTATCAGTTTTTGCGATTTGATCATATCTTCTTTGGGCTCTGACTTTTTCATCAGCAGTAATAAAAAATTTTAACTTTGCATCAGGAAAAATTTCAGAACCAATATCTCTTCCTGCCATTACCGTATTTTTTTCAGAACCAATTTTTTTCTGAAGTTTTTTTGCAAAAAAACGGGCTTTTGCAAATGCTGCAATTTTTGGAACAATAAAAGTCACCTCCGGAGAATGAATCACAGAGTTCACATCTTCCCCATCCAAAAACAATTTAACTTTATCGCCAACATGTCTAAATTCAACATTAAGATTTTCAAAAACTGCAGAAACTTTATCTTCATTATCAACCGGAATTTCATTTCTTAATATATACAAAGCTCCGGCTCTGTAAATTCTGCCTGTATCAATAAACTGGTAACCTATTTTTTGAGAGAAAAGGAATCCGACGGAAGATTTTCCGGAAGAAGTAGGACCATCAATGGTTATAACATTCGGCACTAAAGAGAGATTATATTTGTTCTGGATTAATGTATCAAGTCGAATGATTTAATTAGGGATTTCTAAGTGTAACCCTTACTTGATTTACTGGACCAGTACTATTTGTATGAAACACCCTACCCGCCCCTTTTACACCGCCAGCTCTTCTTCTTTCTCTTAAAACTGCTTCTTCAATAGAATCAACATTCCACCGGATCATTCTCGCTGAATTATTAAAAGAACTCCTTAAAACTGAATGCAAAACTCCCGATTTTATGTCTCCTGCTTCCATAACCCTCCTCCTTACATCTTTAGCTAACTGCTCTCGCTCTAATGATCCTTCGGGGTCATTCACATTATAAAGATAAAAATCGTTATACCTTTTATCTCCCCAATGACCCCGCGTAACTTCATCTGCTTTTTGAACTAATTCCAGTGCGCCCGTCCTTATCGCATCCTGAATAGGCGCATCTAATGTTTGAAATCTATTTATAGGTTGCGTGGATTTTCCCACAACCCTTGTTAAATATTCTTCTCTATCAGCCTCATTTACCATAACCAGATTATACAGAAATTATTACTATTATCAACTTTTTTCATAATACTTTTTTCCTTTTAATTTCTCCGGCAGAAAGTCTTCATCACCATACATTTGATATCCTTTTCCATAATCCAATTCCTTCATTAATTTCGTCGGCGCATTTCTCAAATTTAGGGGAATCGGTAGATGACCGTACTGCTTTACGTCCTCTAAGGCTTTAAAATATGCATCATAAGATCTGCGGTCCTTTTTAGCTGAGGCCAAATAAACTACACCGTGGGCTAAATTAATCTGGCATTCAGGTAGCCCTATTGTTTCACAAGCTCTAAATACTTCATTTGCCACAACTAAAGCAGGCTGTGCCATTCCGATATCTTCTGAGGCAAAAATGACCATTCGTCTGGCAATAAACAAAGCATCTTCACCTGCATCAACCATCCTTGCAAGATAATACAAAGCCGCGTCAATATTAGAAGCCCGCATTGATTTTATAAACGCAGAAATTGTGTTGTAGTGGTCTTCACCCGCTTTATCATAAGAAAGTGCTTTTTTCTGAATCGCTTCCTCGATCAACTCTTTCGAGATAATACCCCTCATCCTAACCTTCTCCCTTAAGGGAGAAGGAACTAATGCACTCCCCTCTCTTTTGAGGGCTGAAGCAGTGAATCCTGCTTCAGCGGGTTCGACCCTTCGAGGGTCAGGGAGAGGTGGATGCGACTCAGGATTTAAGCCCTGTGCAGCTATCTCAAGCGTATTTAAAATCATTCTGCCGTCGCCGTTTGATATCTGGATTAAAAGTTTTTTAGCATCTGGCATAATCTTCGCTTTTAATTCTTTAAGTCCTTTAACAATCATCAAATTTAAATCTTCTTCGGTCAATTGCTCTAAAACAAAAACTCTTGATCTTGATAAAAGCGGATTTATAATTTCAAACGACGGGTTTTCTGTCGTGGCGCCAATTAAAATTATTGTCCCGTTTTCTACGAAAGGCAAAAATGCATCCTGTTGAGCTTTATTAAATCTGTGAATTTCATCGATAAATATCACTACCTTGTCATCGCGTAGCGAGATCGCGGAGGCGTCATTACGAGCAAACAACGTTTGCGTAGTAATCTTAAAGATCGAAGGATCGCAAGCTTTGCTTATTTCACCAAGATCGCGACGTCTACTCGAAAGTCCAATGGACTTTCTCCCTCCTCGCGATGACTCAACTTGTTCAAATATCTTTTTTAACTCTGCAATTCCGGTCGTTACCGCAGAAAATTCCATAAATTCAGCTTCAATTTCACTCGCAATAATCCGCGCTAAAGTTGTTTTACCAACTCCGGGAGGTCCCCAAAAAATCATGGAAAAAATATTGCCGGATTTGATTGCTTTATAAAGTAATTTATCTTCGCCGATAATATGCTTTTGTCCAATAAATTCTGAAAGTTTTGAAGGTCTTAACCTGTCCGCCAGTGGATTCATAATAGTCTCCTAACCATAAGCCGCGAACTCCGTGCCATACGCAATCCAATATATCCGAAAATTAAACGAATATCAAGAAATTTGATTATGAAATTAGGATGGATTACACTTCTTAAATATGGAAAATCCATTCGCAAAAATACTTGATGCACTTGAGCAAAAAGCAGCCAAATGCCAAAAGGTAAGGCGTGCTCGGAGGGCTAACAGAATATCTTACAAATTGTTTCTTCGTCAGATGACTGAAGTAGGCAGGGACAAACTTTTAATCAAACTAACTGATCCAGTTACAGACATACAACATGCGAGGGAAGTAGCAAAAATAATGAGGGTTGATGATCCGTCCGGTATCATGCCTGAACTTAGATGGATGCAACACAACGGATTACTAGTCATGCACGGTCCTGAAAATCCGCCTGACTTAGACAGTATTATTATACCAACAGTTCCTGCTTTGCATCTAAGAACACTGCTTCTGCATCAAAAATGATCAGGAAATTATCTTCACTTTAACTCCGTTAACAAAATCCTCTATTTCATACCCCATCTTCTTAATTTCTTTCCTTAATTCATCAGATTTTTCAAAATCTTTTTCTTCTCTCGCCTTTTCTCTTTGATTTAGCAGTTTTTGAACTTCCGCAGGTATCTCAATTTTTTTACCTACGTAATCAGAAAGTCCTAATCCCAAAACTTTATCCATTTCTAAAATTGTTGCGGCTTTTTCGCCGGATGCAAAATCAGACTTCACCATTTCCCAAACAACAGCTAATGCTTTTGAAGTATTTAAATCCTCACCCAATGCATTAAGAAATTTCTCTGAAACATCCTTCGACACCTTCGACTCCTCCGACACATTCGAATTCCAATCCCTAACAATTTCTCTTAAATTATTTAGAGCAGTTTGACCGGCTTGCAAAGAATCCCAGGAAAAGTTTAGTTCTTCCCTATAATGAGCTGTTAAAAATAAATATCTTAGCGCTAGAGGATCAAACCCTTTAGCTCTTATATCATCAATAGTATAGAGATTTTTAAGAGATTTGCTCATTTTAACTTGATCAATTCTCAGGAAATTATGATGAACCCAATATCTGACAAATTGCTCTCCGGTCGCTGCCTCTGATTGTGCTATCTCATTAGTATGATGGACAGGAATATGGTCTATTCCACCGGTGTGAATATCTAACGTATTGCCCAAATACTCCATGCTCATAGCAGAACACTCTATATGCCAGCCGGGAAAACCTTCTCCCCACGGAGAATTCCATCTCATGACATGATCTTTGAAATGACCCACGGTAAAAAACCAAAGAGCAAAATCCGCAGGGTTTTTCTTTTTTGGATCAACTCTAACATCCTGTCTCACGCCAACAGTTTTTTCCTCTAATTTCTGACCTGTCAATTTTCCGTAGTTGGGAAATTTGGAAACATCAAAATAAATTGCCTGCTCTGTTTGATAAATAAAGCCTTTTTTTTCTAGAATTTGTATTAACTTGATCTGTTCTTTAATGTGATCTGTGGCTTTGACTAAATTATCAGGTGGATAAATATTTAAAGCTAAGGTAGATTTTATGAAATAATCAGTGAAATATTTGGCAACTTCCCAAACCGATTCATTTCTTTCCTTAGCACCTTTTTCTAACTTATCATCTCCTTGATCTTCATCTGAAGTTAAATGCCCAACATCAGTTATGTTCATCACATGTTTTACTTCATAACCATAAGCGACTAAAACTCTGACCAAAATATCATCGCTTGTATATTTTCTTAAATGACCAATATGGGTGTAGCCGTAAACAGTCGGTCCGCAGGTATACATTCCGACCTTCCTAGATTCCAGGGAAATAAATTCTTCAAGTTTACGGGATAAAGTGTTGTAAATCTTTAACATGGGATGATTTTAGTAAATGAGGATTACTTTTACCATATGGAAAATCGTCATTGCGATATCATGAAATGAAGAAGCAATCTCAGTACACTCTGGGATTGCCGCGTCGCAAGCTCCTCGCAATGACGCAAACTAACCCCCAACTCCCAATTTTCTCTCTGCTTTTGTTTGCTCGGCTTTAATATGTTCTTCCTGAAAACTTTGCTCCTTATCCTGCTTTTTCACTTGCTCTTCCTGCTTCTTTTGTTCTTCAACCTGAAGTGTTTCCTGTTTCTTTTGTTCTTCTTCGTGCTTCTTTTGCTTATATCTTTGCTCATCTTCAGCCATTTGATTTAGGAATTGTTTAACATTGGCTAATTTTTTCTGATCTTCTGCTTTACTCTTTGCTTCATTCATTTGCTGCTGCTGATTTTGTGCAGGGTCAGAAGACGCGGTAAAAGCCTGAGCTGCAGTTTCTAATATATTCCCCATTTCATCTTTTAGATTAAAAGTTTCCTGAGGTTTTTGCGCAGGCTGTTGAGGTTGTGCCTGAGCTTGCGGATCCAGTGTTTGTTGAGGCTGTTGAATTGGTTGATTTGTCTCAACATCTTCAAATTCATTGGACTCTTCTGTTGTTGGTGATTTTGTAGTATCAAACATAATATGAATAAACCAATAAACAAATATAACAAATGAAGCACCACGGGCTTACGCCCGTGGTTTCTTCTAGCTTCAAGCGGCTAAGGTCGCTTGTCCTCACACTACGTGTTCGGAAAATCTTCATCCGCGAGCTAATGCTCGTGGTTTTAAGATTTGTCGCTATAAACCAATTCCCAATGTTTTTTAATTGGAAATTTGAAATTGGCTTTATTGGTTTATTGGCTTTATTTTAATCAGTATTCCTTTCGTCCTTCTAGGGCTCTTCTGAGCGTTGTCTCATCAGCATACTCCAAATCTCCTCCTACAGGAAGCCCGCGGGCAATTCTTGTGACCTTAATTCCAAGAGGCTTTATCAGCCTTTCAATATACATCGCCGTCGCTTCCCCTTCCATTGTCGGATTTGTGGCTACGATTATTTCAATAACTTCTTCTGATTTTAAACGGGGTAAAAGTTGTTTAATATAGAGCTCTTCCGGACCGATATTATCTAAAGGAGAAATTACGCCATGCAAGACATGATAAAGTCCTTTAAAATTTGCCCGTTCCATAGCGAGGACATCTAAGGGATCTTCAACAATCGCAATTAAAGTCCTGTCCCGACTGCCGTCTTGGTCAATTTCACAGGGATCAGTTTCTGAAATATTAAAACAAGTCTGACAAAGAACAGTTTTTTCCTTTAAAGCAATAGCAGCAGTTGCAAGCATTTCAGCTTCTTCTTTTGGTGCGTGAAGTAAATGATAAGTTAATCGTTGTGCAGATTTGGGACCAATGCCGGGGAGCCTTTCAAAAGCCTCAATTAAATCTCGAACAACTCGAGGTATAGTAGCCATAACAAAATGTATTATGTATCAGGTATTATGTATTATGCAATCATGCTACCACGATTAAAGATTAATGATTTATGATTAAAGAATGAAGAACGGCAAGATCGAAACTTTTACAGATTTGAATGTCTGGAGAGAGGGGCATAAATTAGTAATCATGATTTATGCAATTACAAAAGGATTTCCCAGAGAAGAAGTTTATTCGTTAGTAGATCAGATGCGTAGAGCAGCAGCTTCAATTACTGCAAATATAGCAGAGGGTTTCGGGAGACAAGGCTATAAAGAAAAAGTTCAGTTTTATTATCTGTCAAAAGGATCTTTAGCGGAATTAAAAAATTTCATTCTAATCTCAAAGGATGTAGGGTATCTATCAGAAAAAGATTTTAATTTACTTGTAAGTCAAGCAAATTTGGTAGATCAAATCCTTTCGGGCTTTATCAGAAAAAGCAAAACATTCATTAATCGTTAATCTATAATCATTAATCGACGATTACATTCCCGGCAAACCCATACCGCCCATTAACCCGCGCATTTCTTCAGCTGCAATTTTTTGAGATTGTTTCAATGCCTCATTAACTGCTTCAGTAACTTTTGAAGGCTCCATATCGCCATCGATTGAAACAACTTTTTGATCTGCTGTTAAAACAACTGTCACACCTTTATGCTCAACTGTGATTTTTATTGCAGATAGTTTTTTCTGAACTTCCATGGCCTGATCTCTCATCTTTTTGAGATCGCCCATTTGTTTCATTGAATCCATGAATCCCATATGAAAAGTATTATAAACAAATCATCCGCAAAAAGCGAGCCTGTTTCTGTTTTAAAACTGCGAGCTTAGAAACAAAGACCGTAAAGATTTTGCGAAGGAGCTATCAGGGGAAAAGCGGACTCTGACGATTAGTCAGATGTCCGAAGGGGCAACCTCCCCGATTAGCGACTGAGAAAAATTAGGCCGACTTTCCAGCGAGCAGAGTTTTGGTACTTTTGCGGTCAAAAGTACAAAGAAAGAATTTTGCCATCAAAAGTGGCTAAAAAATATAACTGGATCCCAGATCAAGTCTGGGATGACAAAGTTATTGCCTCTGCTTTCACTTCATCCAATATCCCAAACTCTTCTTCTCTGATAACTCTCTCCGTTCTTTGAATCGGCACAAGCTCCCCAGATCTCTCAACCCCAGCCCAAAACTCTGCATTCACATTCCGCTCTATTTCTTTTGCTCTTTCTTGCAAACTTTCTGGTGTGTCATCTTTTAAAATATCAAATGGTTTGTATATGACTAAATCTCCTTTGTCAAACTCTGGCGAAACTAAATGAATACATATTTCACTATTGAATTCACGGTTTACTCTTTTAGAAAAATTGAGCACTGCAACATGAACCGCTAGACCTTTCATCCCTTTGCCCCCAAAGTCTGGATGACCGGGATCCAGAGGAGCAGAATGACTATTCGTCATTTTGCCTTGATATTTATTCACAACATTTAAAGGAGTCAACAATTCCCAGCCATTATGAGAAATAAAGTCAACCTTATATTTATTAAAGATTGTAAGTAGCTCCTCACCAAATGCTTCAGATTCCTTACCCTGCCGCAGAACAATTTCGACCGGTACTCCTGCATTTTTTGCTCTTTGAATTATTCCTGCCTGAGGATTATTCGTTACAACAACCGCCGCATATTTAAACAGAACTTCTGCAGTTGTTCCCTGACCTGATGCTAAAATTGCTAATTTCATATGACGTCATTCCCGCGGAGGCGGGAATCCAATAAATAATACTTGGTCGGAATAATCAAGATTGCGACGCTTCGCTCGCAATGACATGCTTTAGCAATAAAACAATTTAGCAATTTAACCATTTTTTGACGCCTCCAGTATATTTTCCATCAAAGAATAAATAGTCATTGGTCCGACTCCGCCGAATTTAGGGGTATACATTTTAGCTTTTTCATAAGTACTGGGGTCAAAATCCCCTAGGCCTACATCTATTAATATTGCACCCTCTTTTATCATTTCGGAATTAACCAGACTCTGAACTCCGGTGCAGGAAATAACCACATCTGCTTCCTGCAAATCATCAAAATTGCAGTCAGGATTTCTTTTATCGAGGCGCAGGATTTTATGGGCATTTTTCATACTTAATTGCTCAACTAAAGGTTTTCCCACTTCGCCTTCTGAACCGACAACCCCAAAAACTGTTTCTTTATACCAATTTTCGTCATCGCGAAGCGAGATCGCGGAGGCGTCATCGCGAAGCGAGATCGCGGAGGCGTCATCGCGAGGTGCTTTCTCCGAAGCAATCTCAGAGCTTACGGGGATTGCTTCTTCACTTCGTGATATCGCAATGACTTCTTCCAGAATCTTCATAACACCCAAAACAGTCGCTGAGACAAATGGGCTGTCTTCTTTCATTCCGTCAATATCTTTTTTCGAATCAATTAAATTAATCAAATCCCATTTTGTTTTATCTTTCAAAAAGTCTCTGCTCAGAGGAAGTTGAATCATTATCCCCTTAACCTCGTCGGTTTCGTTTAAACTCCGAATCTTTTTAGCAACATTTTCAAAGGAAGTATTAACAGAAAATTTCATAGGCAAAAAGTCGATGTAAAATTCATCGGCTTTTTTCTGCTTCATTTGGGTATATAAAAGAGAATTGGGATCACTGCCGATTAAAATGCTCACTACAAGAGGCCGTTCCTTTAAGGCACCTAATTTAGTTTTTAATTTGTCACCCAGCCTATCAGCTAAAGCTTTTCCGTCAATAATTTGAGACATTACTATTAGTATATCTTATTGACACAGGAAAATTAAGCCTTATAATATTATATTATGTCAAAAGAAAGCCCTGAGGGGAATAAAATCGTTAAGAGAATGGTTTCAAGCGGTCTTGCGATTTTCTTATTAACTCTTGCAACCTATACAGTGGATTCCGAAGTGAATTACAGGGAGAATCCTAATGCAGGCTTTGCTAAAGGTGACAGATTAACAGGTCACCCCCAGTCTTATTTATTCGGATTATATGGAGGTTTGGGACTTGCAACTCTTGGTGTTGCAGCAGGAATTGCTGAATCAAGAAGAAGAATTGTTAGGGCTGCCGGTTAGTCTATCCCGGGAACCGGGAACTTCTCTGTAAATTTCGCAATTTCCTTTTTAATTCTCAAAAGTTTTTTATTTCCGGCAATTTCCTTTTTAAAATTCCTAATATATTCAGCTCTTTGCTCTTTTTCTTTTGGAGTATCATGTCCTCTAATCTCTTCCAAAGCCTCTTTAATCCAGGCTGCAATTTGCACCATTTCTTTTTCTTTCATTCCTCTTGTAGTCAGCGCCGGAGTACCGAGCCTTATTCCTGAAGGATAAAAAGGTGAAACCGGCTCGTTTGGAATGCTGTTTTTATTAACAGTAATTCCTGCAGTCTCAAGCGCGTACTGCCCCTGATAACCCATTCCGTAGCCATAATCTGTAAGACTCAAAAGTACAAGGTGAGTTTCGGAAATCGTTCCTAATTCTTTTGCCAGAACCGCAGCATTCTTTGCAATTTGTTCACCGTATTTCTTAAACGATGGCTTTAGCGCTTCCTCCAAACAAACTGCAATCGCAGCTGTTGTATGGTTATGAGGACCACCCTGCGCGCCCGGAATTAACGCCCTTTCGAGTTTGGTTTTAAGTTCAGGATCTTTTTTCATTCCGCGATCCGTAACCATAATCATCGCGCCTCTTGGACCTCTTAGCGTTTTATGCGTCGTAGTCATAATAATGTCAACATATGGAACAGGTGATTCGTGTGCGCCGGCAATAATTAAACCGGTTATATGCGAACAATCTGCAACTAAAACTGCTCCGACTTTATCAGCAATTTTTCTGAATTTTTTATAATCAAGCTTAAAAGGGTATGCAGTTGTTCCGGCCCAAATTAACTTTGGCTTATGTTTAATCGCTAATTTTTCAAGTGCATCAAAATCAATCTTCCAGTCCTTTCCAACCTCATAGTTCACGGCCTTATAAAAAATGCTTGAAAAACTTAAGTTCGCACCATGGGTTAAGTGGCCTCCAGATGCAAGCGAAAGCCCCATAACCACATCTTTTGGTTCGCAAACTGCCATAGTGATGATTAAATTAGCCGGAGAACCTGAATATGGCTGAACAATTGCCGCGGGAACACTAAATAACTTCTTTGCTAAATCAATCGCATAATTTTCAATTTCATCAATAACCTCATTTCCGCCGTAATATCTTCTTCCCGGGAATCCTTCAGAATATTTATTAGTTAGAATTGAGCCTAAAGCCTGTAAGACTTCCGCTGAAACATAATTTTCAGAAGGTATCATTTCCAAGCCTTCTTTCTGACGGATTTCTTCTTTTTTGATAAGCGAATAGATCTTTGGGGAATTTTTCTTTAAAGCCGAATAGTTTATCGGGTTAGCCATTATGACTAGTGTAATTTACATTGAAGTTGATAAAGTGTCAATATGCGAGATAAGAGATACGTAAAACGAGATACGCTAACTCAAAGATGAATAGAATTTCCAAATAATTTTCCTTCCACTTTTGACGCAAAAGTGGAGCAAAACATACTCGCTGGAAAGTCGACCTAATTTTATTCAGTCGCTAATCGGGGAACCTTACCCCTTCGGCTTTTTTGCTAATCACAAAAAACCGAAATCCCCTGATAGCTCCTTCATAAAATCTTCACGGTCTTTGTTTCTAAGCTCGTCTTTAAAAGGCTTTGATTTATTTGAACACAAAAATAAATTGCGAGCATGAACGCAGCACCGTTGCTTTGCGAAGCAAAGGGCGTATTAGAATTCTTGAGTGAGCTGTCAGGGAGTGTCGGCTTCAGTTTACTGAAGACCGAAGTGGGCTCTGCACGAAGTGCGAGCGGGAGTCTAAATGACTCCCCGGAATGTCCCGACAAGTGAACGAAAGAATTTAGGCGACCGTTCCTGTCTCGCAGAGTTTTGCTTCTTTTGCGGTCAAAAGAAGAAAGAAAGAATTTTGTGATCAAAGTAACAAGTAAGAATTAACTATTAAAAATTTCTGAAGCTATTTTTATAATTTCATCATCAGCTGCAACTTCCACATTCGCCACTTCCTCAATCCCAACCAATCTTTTGCCCAACCTTGTTGAAACTTTCACAGGCTTTCCTAAGACTTCAGCTAAAATTGACTCAAGTAAATTTCTTGATTTAGGCGCCTCCAGAATCCTTTGATGAAATGAATAGGGAACTTCGAGAATAACATTCGAACCATCACAATTTACAACTTTTGTTTGTTTTAAAAGAGCCTCAAGCGAATAATTATAAGGCTTAATTGTTTCCAATATATAGGTCCATTTATCACTGATTACAATTACATCGTCAGTCGACTGCATATCATCAACTGAAGGAATTGGCTCGGATTTGGACGATGGAGGATTGATGATAGAAAATGGGTTTTTGGGAATAGAAGGCTGAGAATAGACTTCTTTTTCTATTCTTCCAACTTCTACCTTCAAAACACTATCTTCCATCCTACTATATTCGACCTTCGGTTGTTCCTTTGATATGCTTTTCACAACCGCAACTTCCAGAGGTAAAACTGCAAGAGTTGTGTACTTAAGTTGTTCTAAAACAGCCTGGAAATTTTCAATGTATGAAACAATTTGTCCGATCTCAGATTTATCCGCAAAACCCTTAACTTCTTCCCACTTTGCAGTTCCAAGTTCAGATTTAATTGGTTCAACAACTCCATTTTTAGTAAGCATCACAGACCTTAAAGTCTTCAAAACCAGGTTCGTGAATTCCTTTATATTCGCACCCTTTTCGCTCAAGCTATTAATCAATACTAAGCATTCAGTAGATTTTTTTTGCTGAATTAAATTAAGTAAGTTCATAATCTCAGAAAAATCATTTGCTTTAAGCAATGCGCGAACTTCTTCCGGAGTTTTAACGCCTGATGAAGCTATCTGATCAAGATTTTTAACAGCATCCCTGAAACTGCCTTCACTTCTTTCGGATATTAAGCTTAAGATTTCATCATTCAATTCCAATTTTTCTTTTTCTGCAATATCTTTAAGCACTGATTTAATTTGATCACCGGAAGCTAAATTGAAATCAAATCTTTGCACACGGGATAAAATTGTCTGAGGGATTTTTCGATCCTCAGTTGTGGCTAAAATAAACAAAACGTGTGCAGGCGGTTCTTCTAAAGTTTTCAGAAGCGCATTGAATGCTTCAGGAGTAAGCATATGAACTTCATCGATAATATAAACTTTCATCCTCGCTGAGCTCGGAGAAAGTTTGATCTTTTCGCGCAAGTCACGGATATCATCAATTCCCCGGTTTGAAGCGGCATCAATTTCGATCAAGTCCATGTTAGAACCGTCGGTTATTGAGATGCAGGCTGAGCATTTATTGCAGGGAATCTTTAAGTCGCTAGAATCTAGAGTCGAGAGTCTAGGGGTTTCCTTTTTTTCACTAGATTCTAGACTCTGGCGACTAGACTCCTGCGCTTCACAATTTACAAGCTTTGCCAGAATCCGGGCTGTTGAAGTTTTTCCTGATCCTCTTGGGCCGACAAATAAGTATGCATGTCCTAATTTTCCCAGGCTAAATGCATTTAAAAGAGTTTTTTTAACATGATCCTGCCCGATAAGTTGTTCAAAATTTTGAGGTCGGTACTTGCGATAAAAAACCATAAGTTGGAAATAAAACCAATTCCCAATATAACAAATAAAACCAATTCCCAATAATCGTTTTCATTGGGCATTTGGCATTGGTTTATTGGATTTATTGGTTTATTAAGTTAAAGAGATTAGTCATGATGGATGCCTAGGAGATGACGGGTTCCGTGTTCAACCAAAAACCTTAATTCCTCTTCAATTGAAACTCCTTCGATCGCTGCATCTTTGATGATTTGAGGATATGAAATCAAAATATCTCCAAGCCTTAAAACTTTATCCGGCGCTTTTACGAATCCTACTTTTGGAATATGTTGAAGGCTTGATGTTGTTGAAGGATCTTCGAGCGGAAAAGATAAAATATTTGTGGTTGCATCCTGACCGCGGAATTTTTTATTGATCTCATGCATTTTGCGGTCGCCAACAACTGCGACACCTATTTCTAGATTTCCATGAACATGATGCTGTTTTAAAATCTCTAAAACTGTTGCCTGAATTCCTAATTTATTAACCGGATACTTTGGATCTGAATTAACGACGATATTAATCATATATAAAAGCGTCATTGCGAGGAGTGAAACGACGTGGCAATCTTGATTAAATCAGGATTCCTACGCGCATTTCATGCGCTCTGAATGACAAAACACTAACTCTGTAACTTCCCCCTTACCATTGAACTAACCCTTGCGCCTTCAACACGTTGACCGGCCTTCTCCATTACTAAACCTATTACCTTACCCATATCTGCCAAAGACGCAGCCCCTGTCTCAGTTATAGACTCCTCAACAATTTTAGTCAACTCCTCATCTGAGATCTGTTCTGGCAAGTAAGTTTCCAAGATCTTAAGTTCAGCCTCTTCTTTCGAAGCGAGTTCAGGCCTGTTACCCTTTGTAAAGCTTTCAATTGACTCTTTCCGTTTTTTAGCTTCTTTTTGAATAGCAGAAATTACATCTTCATCAGACAAATTTTCTGTTTGTTTAGCAACCTTCGCGTAAGTGAGTTCGGATATCAAAAGTCGCAAGGTCGCAACTTTAACTTCATCTTTTGCAAGTTGAGCCTGTTTTAAATCTTCGCGTAATTTATTTTCCATTTTATAAGCGTCATTGCGAGGAACGACCTGCCTACCGTCAGGCAGGAGTGACGTGGCAATCTTGATTAAAGCAAAATCAGGATTCCTACGCGCACTCTGTGCGCTCTGAATGACAAACCTTAAGCATTAGCTAAACGTTTTGCTCTCCTGATTTTTCGGTCTCTTTCAGCAAGCTTTTCTTTTCTTTTCTCTGAGTTCTTTTTATGGAACATCATATCGCGGTATTCCTGAACAACTTTATCCATAACAACCCTTTTTTGGAATTTACGGATTACAGCGTCAGAATTATCATTTGGTCCGGCTTTTACTATAATTGATGACATTTGGTTGGGTTATGAGTAATGAGTTCGGAGTTATGAGAATTAAACTCATAACAAATAACTCAAGCAGCTTTGCTGCGTACTCATAACTTAAATAACACCTCCTTTAAGACTAGTTATTATATTACATTTAAAGACCGACCGCAATTTAGGGAAAATATATAGAAGTAGATCAATTAATAGGCCGGTTTTTCTGTTGACAATCTGGATGCAACTCTGAAGACTCTTTGTAGTTTATCTCTATCAACTCCATAACTAGCGAATTGATTCAAAATCGGATTTTGCTCTTGATTAACTAAAAGACCAAGCATTAAATGACTAGTATTAAAAAACGCTACACCCGCGCGAGCTCTCCGGGCTATTTGTATTCCGTTTCTGACCGCACCTTTTGCTCTGGCAGTAAAAGGAACTCCATCGATTTGTTCCCAATCGCCTTCATTAATCGGTTTATGCACAATAACAGAATCTAAGCTTAGTCTCATTTTATCTGGATCAATACCTAAGCCCACAACCAATGCTCGCACATTCGCGTTATTGTCCAAAGCAGCTCGTGCGATATCAACTGTAGTAACGGGTTTTCCCGTATCTCTTAATCTGGCAATTTCGGCTGTAGTATCCAATACACGAATTACTTCGAAAGTTGGTGCTTTACTGTAAGCTCGAGAAAAATGCTCTAAGGTAATCATGGTGGATATTATCTAATATTTAATACTATAAGTCAAATTACTTAACTATAGTTTTGAGGAGATTTAGAGTCTTTGTTTGTCTTAATGCATGTCTTAAATGCATCTGTGGTTCTTGCTGGGTAAATTGCTGCTTTACTTTATTATCTTGAATTTTATCAATCTCAGCTTGTAACTCAGCATCATTTATATTCACATTCTCCTGTCGCGCAACTTCAGATAATCCAAGCTCCATGCGCACATTTCTCTCAGCCTGCGGCCTCCATTCAGCTTTTAACTGATCAATCGTTTTTTTCTGTCCTTTTAAATATTCCTCCATTAAGAGTCCGCGGTCTGAAACATTTCTTTGTAAAGATAAAAGCATTCGGGCAAGCTCATCTGCAACTAAAACTTCTGGAATATCTACCTGAGTTATTTTTTCAACTTCCTGCAAAATCGATTCTTCGTAATCCAGTTCATTATTATATTTTGCGTCAGCTTCTAAATCTGCCTGTATTTTTGTGCGCAGTTCTGAAAGAGATCCAACCCCCATTTGTTTTGCGAATTCATCATTCGGAACTGCAGTTTGCGGCACTTGCGGCATTGCCGGATTTGCAGGATTTCCCGCAGTATTACCGGGCTGAACCGGCTGTCTTAATTTCCATCTGTTAAAAAGATCAGCTACAACTTTATTAACATCATCTTCAGTTGCTGTTTTTATTTGAGGTCTTTTTGCATTTAGGATTTTATAATTTCCAACTTTAACTTCCGGCTTAACAGTAACTCTGGCATTAAATTTTAATTCTCCACCCTGTGCAAAAGCGGTTACATTATATTGAGGATAATCGATTGGAACATATGTTGATCCCTGAAGAGCCTGGATTAACGCAGCAGGCATAATCTGCTTTAGAGCTTCCTGCTGAACCTGAGGCAATATTCTTGGTCCAACAATATTTGCCGGTGCCTGACCTTTTCTAAATCCTGGAATTTCAACTTCTGAAGCTAAATGATTGTAAACCTCATCCCATTTAGGCTGTAAATCCGCCCATTGCAAAGTAATCTGGATATCAATCTGGGATTTAGGTAATTTAACAATATTCTTAGTTAGCATATATTTTTATCGGGCAATGGGTAAGGATACCAAATTTGAGCGTGTAAATCAATTAATCAGATCGCGGGGGACGGTTGGCATCACGCCGCTTTTCAAATCTTATTATTGATTCAATATTTTGCCATAAGAATGGAGAAGGTGTCATAGGAGGAATACCGCTTAAGAGTGCTTTCATTAAAGGGAATTCAATAACTGAACCTCTTTCTTCGCAAGACCATTTTCTTTCAACCGGTTTAGCAGATCGCCTGACTTCTCCCATCGTCCAAATTTTTGTAGAGCCACAAGACCCTTTTAACATCCTTTCCCGATATCCTTCACCCTCACCTTCCAAAAATTTTATTATAGCCATTATTTTATTTTAGCCAGGAGAGTTTTTAAACTCATGAACTCAGTTTCTTTTTCATTTCTTTTTTTAACTTCAATCTTCTCCCCTGTTTTTTTGGAGACAACAATACGAGTTGGAATTCCGATTAAATCTGCATCTGCGAATTTTTCTCCAGCGCGGGCGTCGCGATCATCATATAAAACTTCTATTCCTGCAGCCTGTAACTGATTATAAACATCCTCAACTTTGGCCTTAATTTCTTTATCCTCGAGATCTAAGCCAACTAAATGAACTTGATATGGCGCCACCGTTTCAGGCCAAATAATCCCCTTTTCATCATTAAACACTTCAACAATCGTACCCATAACTCGTGAGATTCCTAAACCATAACAGCCTGCAGAAACAATTTGTTCTTCGCCTTTTTCATCCTGAAAAGTTAATTTAAAAGTTTCGGCAAAGGCAGATTTTAAAGGGAAAATATTTGCAACTTCAATTGCTTTTTCCTCATCCACTTCCCCTCCGCATTCAGGGCATTTTCCGGAATTGTCGTAGATTTCAGTATTTATTGCATGAGAGCATTTTTTGCAGATATAAACTATATCTTCCCCGCTAGGAGTCAGCGTCTGGAATTCTTGGGAAATATCTGAGAATGTTCCACCTCCAGCTTTAGTTTCTACTACAGGGAGTCCGATTCTCTTAAAAATTTTCAAGTATGCTTCGCGGACTTTTTCATAATATTTATTTCTGTCTTCATCGCTAGTATGAAATGAATACAAATCCTTCATTAAAAACTCTCTTCCACGAAGCAATCCAGCTTTCGCTCTTAGTTCATTTCTGAATTTGATTTGAATCTGATATAGAGCGAGCGGCAAATCTCTATATGAAGAAACGAATTCTGCAGCTAAAGGATAAATAATTTCCTCGTGCGTTGGACCTAAAACAAAATCAGAATCCTGCGCGCCTTTTAATTTAAATAAAACATCAAATGAATCAAATCTGCCTGTCTTTTTCCAGTTATCTCCAGGATGAAGCGCAGGCATAACAATTTCCTGTCCTCCTACTGCAGTCATTTCCTCCCTAACAATATCTGATATTTTATTCAAAACTCTCCAGCCTAAAGGCAAAAATGAATAAACTCCAGCCATCTCCTGATGAATAAAACCGGCTCTTGTTAAAAGCTGCGAGTTTACAGACTCCGCACCTGCCGGCGATGCTTTTTGAGTTTTTGGAAATAATTTACTATATTTCATATTTATTACTATTCAAGATTATATATCATTTGTTTGGGTAAGTACTTTTTAATTTAAAACCCAAACATTTAGTTATTTTGTGCTCTTTCAATTAAAGCAACTAATCCGTGCTTAATTACCTCATTACCCAATTGCTTTCTAATTCCATAGTAATTATGTTTACTTCCATGATGCACATAATACCTTCTGCATAATCGTCTATCCCTTAAAATTGCCAAATCCACTAAAGATTTTAATGAGTCAGCTTCAGATCGTAATACTCCACTATAAAACGACCCATCTTCATAGGTAAAATCGCCAGCTAAGTATTTCACTGCAACTATTGAAGAACGTTGTCTTTCCTCTCTTCTTTCTTGTTGGTAAGCTGCTTGCATCTCCGATTCAGTTAAACCACTCCACATATAGTCATATAAAAAGTGCAGCCGTTTCCAATTAAATTCTAATTTAACTTTTACTCTTCTATCCTGAGCTCTTTCTGCAGTACCATTCAGCCAATGATTCATAATCATTGCTAAATGATTTCTTTGTTGTGCCATAACTTGTTCATAGGTTTGGTGCTCGTCTTTCCATCGTAGCGTCTGCAACATTCCCTTCTGTGTTTCCTGTTCATATAATCTATCTAACATATTCTCACCTCCTTTCGGGCATAAAAAAGCCCTTGCAAGCTCACTATTTATCTGGATTCCAGATCAAGTCTGGAATGACAATAGTAAACTCACAAGGGCCTTGAATAGGCGGTACCACCTTGTACTAATTATCTATGAATGCTAATCGCAATTCTTGCTTTTAGCAATAAAAAACCACCTCGCGGTGGAAGACTCAAAGATAATTCTCATTGAGCGCTCCGTTACCGACACGCTTTGCAGTACTTTTACGGTTAGCTCCCGTCATAGTTATTAGCTATGCAGCTTGTTTGGTAGGATGCCAAACTCAAATGCTTTTCTAAACTTAATAAATTATAGCAAAATTAGCGGAAAAGTCAAAATTTAGTGCGGGAGTAATTTCGCGATGTCGGAAATTGAGATCAAAATAATTAATGCAATCAGGAAAAATAATCCGAATGTATGAATATATCTTTCAACATTCGCATGAGTCTTCTTTCTGGTTACAGCTTCGATTGCTAAAAACAGGAAGCGTCCTCCGTCTAAACCGGGGAAAGGCAAAATGTTTACAATGGCAAGATTTAGCGAGAGAGCTGCAACAAAGTCTAAATATTTGAGGACAGGATTCTCTCCTCCCAAAATTTGATTCGCAACCGCAACGATACCTATTGGACCGGCTACGGCCTGACTAACAGGTTCTATATTTCTTTCTTTAACT
This sequence comes from Candidatus Daviesbacteria bacterium, assembly GCA_021731695.1. Taxonomy (GTDB): domain Bacteria; phylum Patescibacteriota; class Microgenomatia; order Daviesbacterales; family UBA10151; genus JACPKO01. The sequence continues at coordinate 52,203 of JAKFWZ010000080.1, forward strand.
GAAATATCGATCAGTTGTCCCAAAACAACTCCTGAGTATCCCAGTAAGTTATAACTATAAATTGGGCCGGCAAAAAATCTTTGTATTGGAGTGTCAAAACCTAAGTAAGCATCCCTAACAAAGCCCAATGAAACCCCCAGAGCTCCTTGATCTTTAGGTGGATTTATACGAGGAATCATTGTTACTTTCCTGCTGTTATCTCCTTGTATGTCCGTTACATCAAGCGTAACAGGTGTTCCTGCACTTTTTTTAATATCGTCAATAAATTTCTGACTGTCGGCTATTTGCTGACCATTCAAGGTAATTAATCTGTCTCCGTCTTTTAAACCAGCCTGTGCTGCAGGAGAATCTGGCTGTATATTGCCTACAATGATGGCAGATTTAACAGTCTCATTAACTCCCACAAAATCATAATCAAAATAGAGAGGTAACTTTGTCTTAAATCCCTGAACTCCTAAAACGATATAAAACAATCCCCAGGCCAAAAGAAGATTCATTACAACACCGGCAACAACAACTGAGATCCTTTGCCAGACTGGCTTTGCAGCGAAAGATCTTTTGTTATCTAAAACATTTTTATCAACCTCATCTTCACCTAAAAGACGCACAAATCCTCCTAAAGGCAACCAGTTTAAGCTCCAGATTGTTTCTCCGATTTTTTTACCCCAGGCTCTCGGTGGAATTCCGAAACCAAATTCTAAAACCTTGATATCGAATTTTTTGGCCGCGAAGAAATGACCGAATTCGTGAATAACAACGAGAACCAGAAGGGTGATGATGAAGACTATGATGACAAATACGAGGAAAAGGAAATCATTAAACATGAATTAAGATTTTATAGGAAATTCATCAAAAAAGCGAGTATGTCTTCATTATCTAATCTAGACAAAACTATAGGATTATTATATAATACCCACATGTTACCTACGTTTGATAGAGCCAATGTACTTGTAAATCATGCACTTAATAACGGTGAATTCCAGAGGTGGCTTACTGGTGTTAATTTAAGTACACCACACCCGCTCCTTGAGCGGGCAACCGAATTGCTTCAAGCATTATCATTAACAGATGAGCAACGTGAAATTTTGAATGCATGGGGTGTGGGAAAGTTGACAACAACCAGAAGACTAGCTCAGATCACTTATGGATCCACAGAACCTTACTTTTTAGGTCGAATCCATGACACAAGCTCGCAAATTCGAAGAAAGTTAGGAAAATACGATCCTAAAGCGAAACCATTGTTTAAGTTTCAAGGGGTGATCAAAGGAATTGGCGTAACCACCCGTTTACAACCTAATCAACTCGCAGCGATATTTGAGTTGAGAAGAGCTAATGAAAAATTTTATCCGAAAGAATTATTATCTGAAAAATTAACTGGTCGCCAGGATAAGACAGGAATCCATCATACAGTTGCTGTGATTTGCCGAGCTCAGGCTATTTTACCTCCAAACCTAAAAATTGAGTCAGCAACTCATTTTTCAGCCTATAGACTGGTTAGTATCGGATCTTAAATCTGCATCAGATCTTCCTGCTTCTGTTTAACTAAAGAATCAAACTCCAGATTAGCTTTATCAACAATTTCCTGCATTAATTTTTCTCTTCTATACAATTCATCTTCCCCTATTTCCCCGGCAGTTTTTTCCTTTGCCCATTCATCTTTTTGATCCTGACGATGCTGCCTTATTGAAATTTTTGCTTCCTCGCCTTTAGTATGCGCAACTTTTACAAATTCCTGGCGTCTTTCCTCAGTTAGGGGCGGAATCGGAACCCGTACAACTTGTCCTTCTGTTGAAGGAGTTAAACCTAAATTTGCACTCATAATCGCTTTCTCAACATCACGGGTTAAGCCACCATCCCAAACTTGAATAGTTAAAAGTGCTGGTTGAGGTGTTGTAATAGTTCCAACTTCCATAAGTTTCATCTGGGCACCATAAGCATTAATCGGAATGTTTTCTATGAGTGAAGGGTTTGCACGGCCTGCACGAATTGCAGACAATTCTTTTTGAAGGTGTTCTAACGAATCCTGAATTTTTTGTGAAAAGGTTAAAAGATTTGGGTCCATTTTGAATTAAGTTTCCAAGAAATAAGCAGAGCTTGCGATTCTACGAATCTAAAGCATAGCTTGCGAGCTTGCGCTCTTAAGATACAAGTATTCCAAACAATAATCAATATTAAAACTTTCAAATCTAAAATATTTGATTATTGAAAATTGTTATTTGGAGCTTGTTTGTTTCTTGCGTCTTGGACACTTGGTTATTGACCTAAGGCTATTCTTGAGAATTTGCCGATTTTAATATTTTCACCAAGCTTGGCAATTGCTGATTTAATTAAATCACCAACTTTTTGAGAAGGATCACGGACATAATCCTGGTCCATTAATTCATCAGCATCTTTAGGATTCATGGAAGCGATTTGCAAAGCGAGTTCGTGTGCTAAAGTTTTAAAATCTTCAGTTTTTGCAACAAAATCTGTTTCGCATAAAACTTCAACCAAAACTCCAACTCTTCCGCTGTGAGAATAGGTTTCAACAACACCAGCACCAGTTTCTCTGTCTGATTTTTCGCCTGCTTTATCTAAACCTTTTTTATGGAGAATTTCTTTTGCTTTTTCGATATCACCTTTGGATTCTTCAAGTGCATTTCTGCAGGCTGCAATTCCTGCGCCTGTTTGATTTCTAAGCTCTTTAACTAAATCAACTGATATTGTCATAATTTGAAATTCGAAATTTTAAATTTGAATTCAATATCAAATATTTTAAAATTTAAATTTTAAAATTAGTATTTGATTTAAAATTTCAAACTGAAAATTTAAAATTATTCTACCTTTCTCGAGCTCTCTTCAACAACTTTTTCTCAACTTCTTCCTCAATAGCTGCAGCTTCCTGCGCCAATTCTTCATCTAAAACCTCTTCTTTTGCGCTTGTCTCAGTTTCCTTAGTCGCTTTAGTTGCCTTAGTCTCCTTAGTTACCACTTCTCCTACCTTTATTCCGGCATCTTTTTTGCCCTGAGCATAAGCTCTTAAAACTGTTTCACAAATTATCTTAATAGCTTTAATACCATCATCGTTTGAGGCAACCGGCCAGTCAAACCATGTCGGATCAGCGTTTGTATCGCAAAGGCCAAAAACTTTAACTCCGGTTTTGTTTGCTTCTCTAACGGCAATATTATCTCCGACTGCATCAACTACGAAAATCGCATCAGGCATCTTAGCCATATCGACGATTCCACCCATATCCTTATCGAATTTGATAAGTTTTTTACCTATCAGCATCTGTTCTCTTTTGGTGTATCGGGAAAGTGTGCCTTTTTCCTGTTCAGTTTTTAACTCTGAGAGTTTTTTGATATTTTTTCTGATTTCGTCAAAGTTAGTTAAAATTCCACCAGCCCATTTGTGCGCAAGAAAATAAGTATCAGCTTCTTTTGCTAAGGATTCAACTAATTCCTGAGCCTGTTTTTTAGTTCCTACGATTAACATGACTCCACCTGCTTTTCCTAAATCGTAGGCCGCCTGAGTTGCTTCTTTAAGTTGAGATTCTGAAACTGCGAGGTCAATAATATGAACTCCATCTCTCGCGCCGAAGATATACCTTTTCATTTTAGGATGACCACGGGAGATCTTGTGTCCGAAGTGGACACCAGCTCCGAGTAATTCCTGCATATCAGGTGTTTTAATTGTCATAAATGTTATTGGTTAGTTGGTTATTGGTTCATAGTACCCCAAACAAAAATATGTTTTAGTTGGCGATGAACCAACTAACTATGAACAAATCACAAAAAAGGAAAAAACCTAATGATTCCTTAACCTCTTCAGTACTAGTGAATTCAGGAATCTAAAGTACTGAATGTGTGATTTGGGTAGTTTATATTAATCTGAGCCTAAAAGTCAACCACAATCATGCGAACTGATTGTGGTCAACGATCTTTATTAATTTAATAATTTTGTTATTATGGGATCTTAATGATAGACAGAGCAGCCAACTCAGGAATCAACCCACTTCAGGAACGGGTAATTGTGCCTGTTGAAAAAGTTAACGGTTCCGCAAATCTGTATTTCAAAGACGAGGATTATCCGGTTTTAAAAACAGCACTTCATGCACGATCCGGAGGATGCGAACACCCTGAAGGATGTCCCATATCGAGCATGGACAGACTCACAATTGATCATTTCACACCCAGATGTATCGCTGCGATATTGGGTTGGACTTACGAAGAAGCTAATCGTTTAGATAACTTGCAGTTGCTTTGCGTACCTCATCATATGGAAAAAGATGAGACAACTGAATCAAGACTAAGACAGCTCATGCGACAAACTGGGGGTGGTTTTGTGGGAAGAGATTTCTTCGACATAATGGAAGAAAAATATGGAATTACAAGACCTAAGGCTTTTTTTCAAACAATCCCCCAGCCACAGTTAACTCGCCCTTAAGTCCCGGATGCGGATCGTAGCCGATAAGCTCAACGGAATCAGCCTTAAAATCATCAATGTCTTTAACTGTTTTATCAATCTTTACCTCAGGAAACTTTTTCGGTTTTCTTTTTAATTGCTCCTTAACCTGATCAATATGATTTTCATAAATATGCGCGTCACCGAATGTATGCACGAATTCTCCGGGCTTCACTTTCAGGATTTGAGCCAGAACAATAGTTAACAATGCATAAGAAGCAATGTTAAACGGAACTCCTAAGAATAAATCAGCGCTTCTTTGATAAAGCTGGAGATATAATTTCCCGTCTTTAATCGACATCTGGAACATGTTGTGGCAAATCGGGAAACGCGAAGCATCATCAAGCCGCGCCATGTTATATAAATATTCAGGATTCCATGAATTGACTATCGCGTTGCGGGCATAAGGATCCTCGCGAAGTTCAGAAACTGCCCATTTTAACTGGTCAATTCCCTTACCATACCTCGTAGGCCAACTTCTCCACATCTCCCCGTAAATCCTGGGTAATTCCCCCCATTTTTTAGCAAACTTCGGATCCCCCGCAATCTTTTCAATAAACTCCTCTTTTGTGATTATTTGTTTCTTGTTACTTGTATCTTGTTTCTTAGCGAAGATCTTATAAGGATAATCGTCCCAAATATGGACATTATTATCGACGAGATATTTTATATTTGTGTCCCCTTTCATGAACCAGACAAGCTCATGAATCACCCCTTTCCAGTAAACCTTTTTTGTAGTGAGAATAGGGAAGCCTTTTGAAAGATCATAACGGGTTTGACGGCCGAATAAAGAAAGTGATCTCACGCCCGTTCCACGATCAATATTCCAAACCCCGTCCTTTAAAACTTCTTTGAGTAAATCGAGGTATTGATATTCGGGGTGTTTAGTAGATTGCTTCATTGCTGAATTGCTAAATTGTTATTCGTCATTGCGATATCACGTAGTGAAGAAGCAATCTCAGTCTCTCTGGGATTGCCGCGTCAGCCAGAGGCTTCCTCGCAATGACGCTTCGCTCGCAATGACAGAAACGGAACAATCATTATATGAGCTATTTTGAAGTAAGTGTCAAGAAGGAAAAATTGACTATATTTCAATGCGTTGGTAAAGTTTCTTTATGTTTACCATAACAAGATCCCAAATAAAAGTTCTTTCTACAATCTCATCTAATTTTGCAGTTGTTTGGATTGTGGCTTCTTTCGCTTCACCCGGTATTTTTTCGTTGATCTTAAATCTTTTATCGGCTATAATATCATTAATTATTGCAGTAAAATCAGAAGAAATCTTGGAGGAACTATGACTAATCTTGAACAAATTTTCACACTGGGTAATATTGCTACAGCTCTCTTCGCAATTGCATTCTTTTTAGCATACTTGTCTTTTCGCAAAAAACCCCGCAAACACTAATAATTCTAGTCCAGATTTCCGCAGGTTTATGGCGGATTTACACAGAAATTCTTATCCGCGGACATCAGTAATAAATCCGTGATTATCTTGCGATTTTTAGAAGTAAGTGTCAAGAAGGAAAAATTAAGCTTTAATTCGTTTCTGTAAATTCATGCACAACAGAACTAGCATCCATAAATTCAATTAGTCGTTCCCCAAACTCTGTTATAAACTGAACAGTACCACTACCACCATTAAATGTTCCGATCGCAGGATCATTGCCCTGTTTAAATATTCCGCGTGAGTTATATTCAGCCCAATATTCGCCGAACTGAAATCTTTTTTTCTCTTCTTCTGCACCGAATAAATCAAACGCTTTTCTGCTTTCTTCGTTTTTATTTCTATTAAACTCTTTTTCCACCCTCTGCTTTTCTTGTTGATACCAAGAATTGTAGTCATGACTAATTGGACTAGTTTTTTTAAGAAAGCCTCTGTATTCCGTATCTGTAAAACCCAGTTTTTGAGATTTTTCTGGCTTACCCCTTAAATTCAATTCTCTAATAGGAAAAATTTCTGTTTTTATAAAGGCTAAATGCTGAATCGCAGGCAACGACATAGCTAATGCAGTCTCCTGCAATCTTTCCAAATTATCTTTTGCGTATTCATCAGCATTTAAATAGGCACCAATAAAAGCTTTTTTGATTACTTCTTGCCGCTCGCTCTCTTTAGCATAGATTAGGTTCATTAACGTTGATCCTAAAGCCTGCTGAAATTCAGCACTCTGTATAACTTTCTGAGTAACTTTATCAAATTCAAAAACTTCTTTAGCAAATTTCTCTGTTTCCGAAGGAACTAATTCTAGCAACATATAGTATGGAACTTTGACTGCCAGTGATGCTGTTGAAAGGTAAACTCTTAGCCCTGGATCTGGAATCTGAGCAATAGCATGATCAATAAGGGAAATTGCTGCCCCCGCCATCGCTTTTTTTAACTTGCCCATATGTTAAACTTGCTTCTCAACTTTTTCTGCTGTGACTCTTCCACCCTGGTTCTGACCCCTGTACATTACCGTCTCACCTTCTATTTTAAAGAAAACCATATTGCAGATTCTCGCACCCATTTGGAGCTTTACGGGAAACGGGGATAAATTAACCATTCCGAAAATTAATTTCCCTTTATAACCAGGATCAGTTTTTGAATTGAGCATTAATATTCCGGCTCTGAAAAGTGAGGAGCGGGGATAAACCACAGGCATTAAATCGTGAGGAGTGTTAACTGTTTCAACGGTTTGAGCTAAGTAATACTGCCCAGGCTTCAGACTCACACTCTTTTGTGTGACAGCTGACGACTGATAGCTCGCAATCTCCTTTGTCTCCACCCCTTTTCTTTTTCCTAATCCAGCTTCCCCGTCAGCTTCAATAAACGCCCCACCTTTTTTAATTTGAAAAAGCGCTCCTAATCTAAAATCAACTCCAACACCTTCAGGGTTTTTAAGCTCACGCTCGCCAAGGTCTTCGATCAAACCTTCTTCCTGAATACGTATCAATATTTGATTAATTCCTAAAACAGGCATAGATTTTTGTCATTACGAGGAACGACCTGCCTGACGGCAGGCAGGAGCGACGTAGTAATCTTGATTCTGTCATTCCGGTGAAAACCTGCCTGACGGCAGACAGGCCGGAATCCAGGCAAAAACATCTGGATCCCAGATCTCCCCTTGTCAAAATGCTTTGCATTTTGCAAGCGACCTCCTGGCTACGCCAGTCCGGTAGTCTGGGATGACAATCGAGATTGCGACGCTAACGCTCGCAATGACACAGCGTTACTTTTTCTTTTTATTCTTAACAGCTTTTTTGCCCATAATATTCGAAACATCTGGTCTATCAGACCCGCCATACCTATTATTCGGATTATCATCATAAGATCTCTCAACAGGCGCCGGAAGTTTTTCAAAAGAAAACGCGCAAATCGGCGCTCCTTCATAAATAATAATTTTTTTGCCTCTTAAAAAGGTTCCGAATTCGAGCACTGGACAACCATCCCATCCCGGATCAAATCTCGCAGCTGTTGAATGAACAACAACTCCGATACGGGCGAGTGATGATTTTCCGTGAAGATGACCGATCATATCATCAGGCAATGTTAAGCGCTCAGCTGTTGTAGCAATCACAAATTGATCATCAGTCAAAATAAACGGCTGGCCGGGTTTAAGTTCAACATATTCCATCATCGACTCCATTTCCTCTTTTGAAGTATGCAAAGTATCAATCGTTTCCCAGCCCTGTTTCTTAAAAACCTTTAAGTGTTTACCGAGATGGAAATCAATCGTAACTTCATCAACAACAGAATCTAAATCTACAGGCATTGGATCGATTTTAATTTCCCCGCTTTTAATTGCTTCCTTAATCGCCCAATCCGGAAGTGTTCCTATCATGCCTTGTATATTTCTTTTAGCCATATGCTTAGTCATTCAGAGCGCATGTAATGCGCGTAGGAATCCTGATTATTTTTGTCATTCCGGTGAAAACCGGAATCCAGGCTTTGTTTTTCTGGATCCCGAATCAAGTTCGGGATGACAACAATCAAGATTGCTCTTTCGAAAGTCGTTCAGACTTTCTCACGCTCGCAATGACAGCTAATAACTTATCCGAAAAGGGTGTTTTTATCAAGAGGGAGATTGCAAAAGCTTTGTTTCAACTTCTTTCCAAATCTCAGCCTGGATTTCTTCCCTAGTTTTAGCTCCATCCATAATCACAGCATCATCCATTTCCTCAAACACTTCCAAAAACCCTTCTCGCCGAGTTCGCAAAACATCAATTTCAAAACTGTTGTAGGCATGAATTTCAGTTCCCCTTCCTTCGTTTTCGCGTTTTAAAATCTCCTCTGCAGGAACATCAATCAAAATCGAAAGATCTGGTTTTAAATGCTGCGAGGCTTTTTCGCCCTGAGTTTTGATCATATTTTTATCAAGCCCTTCCTGATAGCCCTGATAAACGATAGCTGAAGCTATAAATCTCGTTAAAATAATCCATTTTCCTGAGGCTAAAGATGGGATTATTAATTCATCAACAAGAGATTTAAGAGCTTTAAACAAAAAATCCAATTCCTCATCAGGTGTTAAAACTCCGGCTTCTTTTTTCTCCAAAAGCTGCTGACGCATTTTCTCTGCAAAATCAGTCCCTCCGGGATGTCTTAAAGAAATCGTCTCAATGCCTTTCTCGTTTAAAACCTGGGCTAACATATTAGCCTGCGTAGTTTTACCCGTAAACCCCTGCCCTTCAATAACGATGAAACGTCCGTTCATAATAACCAACATACAAGTTTTCCAAGTAAATCACAATATTGCGAGCTTGAAACAAAGCGCGTATAGAATTTTTGAGCGAGTTATCAGGGGATTTCGGTTTTTTGCGATTAGCAAAAAAGCCGAAGGGGTAAGGTTCCCCGATTAGCGAACGAAAAAATTTAGCGCGACTTTCCGCGAGTAGAGTTTTGCTACTTTTGCGGTCAAAAGTAGGAAGAAAAATAAACAAAATCAAGATTGCCACGCCACTTCGTGGTCTCGCAATGACAACTATTTGGATTTCTGAGAGGATGCTTCTATGAAGCCTAAGAACATTGGGTGTGGATTTAAAGGCCTTGATTTTAACTCCGGATGGAACTGAGAACCCGCAAAGAACGGATGATCCGCGAGCTCGATCACTTCAACTAATTTTCCATCAGGCGATGTACCAACAATATTAAATCCATTTTTCTCAAAATCAGCTCTGAAATTATTATTAAACTCATATCTGTGTCTGTGACGCTCTGAAGTCTGCCTGCCGGCAGGCAGGTTTCCCCATTTTTTATAAAGTTCTCCAACTTTCGATCCTTCTTTTAGAACACAATCCCAGGCTCCAAGTCTCATTGATGCACCGTAATCTTTATCCAAAAGCTTTTTAATTTGATCTGGCATAATATGAATTATCGGATTTTTAGTTTTCTCATCAACCTCAGTTGTATGAGCATCTTTCAAGCCTAAAACATTGCGGGCAAATTCAATCGAAGCCAGCTGCATTCCGTAACATAATCCAAGATATGGAATTTTATTTTCCCGTACATATCGAACAGCTTTAATTTTTCCTTCAACATCTCTTGAACCAAATCCTCCCGGGACAATAATTCCGTCAAATTTCGAAAGCTGCTCGACACTATGTTCAAGCTTAGAGGCATCAATCCAGGTTATCTCAGGCTTAACCTTTAGCTTATAGGAGGCATGTTTTATCGCCTCAATAACCGAAATATACGAATCCATTAATGTAAAATCACCGGTAGTGAAATATTTGCCTACAATTCCAATTTTGACGGGCCTGTCAGTAGTTTCACTAGAATCAACAAACGCTCTCCATTCTTTTAAATCAGTATTTTTTCTCTCAAGTCCAAGTTTACCCAGGATTCTATCCGTTAAACCCTGATCCTCGAACTTTAATGGAACAGAGTAAACATTTTTAACATCCGGAGCGGAGATTATATACTCAGGCTCAAGACCTGTTGAAATTGACAGCTTTTTAATTCTTGATTGATCTAAAGGTCTTTCTGCACGGGCCAATATAATATCAGGTTGAATTCCTACAGCATTTAAGTCACGCACTGACATTTGTGCAGGTTTTGACTTCATCTCACCGAGCGAACCGGGGATTGGTAAATAAGTTACGTGAATATGGAGCACATCATCGTGTTTCTTAAGTTTTAACTGACGATTAGCCTCGAGAAACAGAACATTTTGATATTCTCCTGCAGTTCCACCAATTTCAATTAAAACTATATCTGCATTTTTACTTTTTCCGGCTTCTTTTATTCTGCCGATAATTTCTTCGGTGATATAAGTTACGACGTCAATTGATGCTCCGTCATATTCTAAATTTCTTTCTTTTTGAATAACAGATAAATAAATTGAACCTTGAGTAGCGATATTCGAATTATTTAAAGATTCTCCTAAATATCTTTCATAATGTCCGAGGTCTTGGTCTGTTTCCGTTCCGTCATCAAGCACGAAAACTTCTCCGTGTTCTATCGGATTCATAGTTCCAGCATCGACATTAAGATAAGGGTCCATTTTCATGGGGGAAACTTTATATCCCGCAGCTTTTAAGAGGAGAGCAATCGAGGCAGTTGCAATGCCTTTTCCAATTCCTGATATAACACCACCGCTAACAAATATGTACTTCACTTTTTTAAACTTTCTTTACGCAGTTAGGCAAGCTTAAAAAAGCATGATTTTTAAACTTCTAACCGCTCGCTATCAATAATTAACTTTTTTACCAAAAGAGTCAATATCGAAAATTACTACAGGGGGTTTTCTAAACTTCGGCCTACGAAGGTATTTTAAGGCCCTCAATATAATACCAAATCAGGCGTAAATTTGCAAGAAATTAATTATTTTTCAGATGATGGCGGAGTATTAATGCTAGATAATAAGTTTTGCGCCTCAACCCCTTTGCCTAAGGCAACCAAATCACGATATGTGAGCTCTAAAGCATAGTCCAGTAACTTAGAGTGCGGAGGATTATCGCTCCTGAATTGTTGACCTAAAGTGCGTCTTTGTTTTATAAATCTTGCCATTCTGGCTTCAAAAAAATCCGCTTTCACCGTACCCCGATCCAACGGTTCATTATTCCCACTTGGTTCTTTATTAACGGCCATATTAAAATTGATTTTACTCTTTTTTTATGCGTTGGCAATAGCCGGATCTTTAGGTTTGGTCCACGAAGCATATTTGCAATTAGGATAATTTTTACATCCGAAAAATGTCTTGCCTCTTTTAGTTTTTCTTACTACAACGTCCCCTCCGTCATCCGGACATTTTACATCAAGTATTTGTTCAATTCGCTCGGTGTGTTTGCAATCGGGGAATCCTGAACAGGCAAGGAATTTACCAAATTTTCCAGTTCTAACAATTAATTGCTTTCCGCATTTTGGACAATTTTTATCAACAGTTTCAACTTCAAGCACTACCCTTTCTGCAGTTTCTTCAATAGTTCCGAGCTTTGCTGAAAGAGGCTTAAAATAAGTTGCTACAGTTTCTTTCCATTCCTTTTCTCCTCTTGAAATATCATCCAATGAATCCTCCATTTGAGCCGTAAATTGATAATCAAATAGTTCAGGAAAATGCTTCATTAAGAAATCATTAACGGTCATTCCGAGAGAAGTCGGATTAAATTTACGCTCAGTTTTTTCAACATAATACCGATCCTGAATTGTTGAAAGAATCGGAGCATAAGTCGATGGGCGACCAATTCCCAGTTCTTCAAGTTTTTTAACAAGTGAGGCTTCGGTAAATCTGGGAGGAGGTTGAGTGAAATGCTGAAGTGGCTTAATTTCTTTTTGTTCTAAAGCTTCACCTTCTGTTAAATTAGGAATCTTTTGATCTTCAGCTTTATTTTTTTCTTCGCCTTCAACCTTTTCCTCTTCCTCTTCTTCTTTATCAATTCCGTAAACTTTAAGCCATCCGGGAAATTTTAATTGTGAACCAGTTGCTCTTAAATTGTATTCGTCATCGCGAAGCGAGATCGCGGAGGCGTCATTGCGAGCCGCAGGCGAAGCAATCTCAGAGCTTACTGGGATTGCTTCTCCACTTCGTGGTATCGCAATGACGTCAACTGAAGTTTGATCAAATACCGCATCATTAACTTGCGAAGCAACTGTTCTCTTGAATATGAGGTCATAAAGTCTTTTGTGATCACGGGTAAAATTATCTCCTTTTAGCTTTTCAGAATTTAAATTCACATCTGTAGGCCTGATTGCTTCGTGAGCTTCCTGTGCATTTTTTGATTTAGCTTTGTAGAAGCGCGCTTGAGCTGGCAAATATTCTGCCCCTAAATTTGCAGAAATATAATCTCGTGCCATTCCCAAAGCTAAAGTTGAAAGATTGACGGAATCAGTTCTCATGTAGGTTATATATCCCTGCTCATAAAGGTTTTGAGCAATCATCATAGTTTTTTTCGCAGACATACCTAGTTTATTGCCTGAAGTTTGCTGCAAGGTTGAAGTGGTAAATGGCGGAGCAGGAGACCGTTTAACTTCTTTTTTAGTAATGGCTCTAACTGAATAAGCACTTTGCTTAAGGTTTCCAACGATTTTTTCAGCCTCATCACTATTGTTTATAACTGCCTTTTCCCTGTTGATTTCCGTAAGTTGGGCTGTAAAAACCTTCGACTCTTTCGACCCCTCCGACTCCTTCGAATCTAGCAATACTTCTATACTCCAATATTCGTTAGCTTTAAACGCTTCGATCTCGCGCTCACGCTCTACGATTAAACGCAAAGCCACAGATTGTACACGACCCGCAGACAGACCTCTTTTTATTTTTTTCCATAATACCGGAGAAAGTTTATAACCGACTAAACGATCCAAAACTCTGCGTGCTTGTTGAGCATCGACCAGCTGCAGATTAATTTCGCGCGGATGCTCAAAAGCTTCCATAATTGCGTTCTTTGTAATTTCATGGAATTCAACACGCCGAATGGACGGTAGATGACCGATGATAGAAGATGGTTTTTTGAGAGTAGAAGATTGAGAATTGATTTTCTTATCTACTTTCAATCCTCCATTTTCCGCCCCTACCTTCAATTTTCTATTTTCCATCGTCATAATCTGAGCTAAATGCCAGGCAATTGCTTCTCCTTCACGATCAGGGTCGGTGGCCAGATATAAAACATCTGCACCCTCCATCATCTTTTTTAATTCATTAACTTTCTTCTTTTTATCTCGCGGGATTATATATTTAGGCTCAAATGTTTCCTCGTCAACTCCGATTTCAGCTTTTGGCAGATCACGGATATGACCCATCGAAGCTTCGATTTTATAATTCTTACCTAAAAATTTTGAAAGTGTTCTCGCTTTTGTAGGCGATTCGACGATTACAACGTTTTGCATGTTTTTATATAGTACCAGACAAATTGTGGCCTAGGAATTCTACACTAGCTGTCAAGTGTCGGATTGTTAAATTGCTCAATTGTTAGATTGTTGAATTGTTAAAAAACAATTGAACAATGAGTGAGCGTAGCGAACGATAACAATGAAACAATTTAATCTAAGTAGCTTTCGTCAATAGAAATCGGCTCGCCTTTGGGCATACTTCCTTCAAGAATTTTTTTAGATAATTTAGCCTCAAGCGTATCCTGCATAACTCTCTTTAAAGGACGCGCGCCAAGCATCGGATCATATCCTTTTTCAGCTAATTTTGAAACTAAGCCTTCATTAAACTCAATCAAATAGCCTTCTTTTTTCATCACCTGTTTTAACCATTCCAATTTCAAACGAACTATTTTTTCCAAATCTTCCTCACTTAAAGGCTTAAAGGCGACAACTGCATCAAAACGATTAACAAGTTCCGGCCTATACACCCTTAATAATTCTTCACGAATATCTTTATCAAGATCCTCGATACTCTTACCGGATTTCAAACCATCAGCAATCAAAAGCGAACCCGCATTTGAAGTTGCAATGATAATTGTTTGTGTGAAATCAGTTGTTACACCGTCTGCATCTGTTAAGCGACCATCATCAAGAACCTGAAGGAATAAATTCAGAATCTTAGGCTCCGCCTTTTCAAATTCATCAAGAAGCAGCAAACAATATGGTCTGTTACGCACAGATTCCGTTAACTCACCAGGGTTTTCACTTGTTCCGATCAACCGGTCAATTGAGCTTAAAGTCTGATATTCAGACATATCAAACCTAATAAATGCGTCTGCATTACTAAAATATACTTCAGCTAAAGTTTTCGCCAGTTCTGTTTTACCTACACCTGTTGGCCCGACAAAAAGAAATGATCCAATCGGACGGTTTTTATCACGTATCTGAGCTGAAGCCCGTCTTAAAGTATCTGAAACTTTTTTAACAGCTTCTTCCTGATCAATCATTCTTTCGTGAATTTTTCCTTCAAGATTGAGAAGCGTTTGTTTCTGCTCACCCTCGAATTCCCCCACAGGCATTTTGATATCCCTCGAAAGAACTTCTTTTATAATCGCGGAATTCACAGCCGGATTTGCTCCGCGGGATACAGCCTCAGTCAAACACTCTTCATAAACCATCAGCGCACTATCAGGCAAAACCCTCGTATGTATAAGTTCAGAGCATTTTTCAACAAGAAATTTTATTGCGAGGTAAGTAGTTGAAATATGATTAAAACGTGCCTCATCGATCGCGTGATTAATCAAAATCTTTACAGTATCATTGATTTTGGCCGGACCTAATTCAATTTTATGGAAAATTCGCGCAAAGCTACTATTTTTTTCGATAATTTTTGCATAATTTCTGGGTTCAGTTGTGGCGATAAACTGGAAACGGTCTGATTCTAAATAAGGCAAAAGTAGGGAATATAAATTAAAACTTTTTCCGGCATCGCCAATTCCTAATTCGTGAATTTCATCAATGAAAATAATAATATCTTCAACAAATTCAACTTCTTCAAAGGCTTTCTTAATTTTTTCAGCTAACTCCCCCTCCGTCCTAACGGCGGACAAAAGACGCGCAGCCTCGAGCTTCACCACCCTTTTTGTAGCCAGCGAATCAGGCGCATCACCTCTTAAAATCATTTTCGCCAGATAACTTACTAATGTAGATTTACCGGCCCCGGGCTCACCAACAAGCATTACATTCCTATCACGAGCCTGCGATAAAACAGTAATCACTTCCGTCACAATATCCTGCCTACCTGCAAATTCCGCTGTTCTTGATCTGCTTATTTCTCTTGTAACATCAACCGAAATCGCATCAAGATCAGGTGTTGGCGCGCCTAACCAACCTCTGTTTATTCCGCTTAAGTGTCTGATCCCGAAATCTTCATCCCAAATATAAATGCGTCTCCAGCGGTTTCTGTTTGTTTCTAAATAAAGAAGTGCTCCTTCGAAATCTTCTTTTTTAAGATTTATTTTCATCAGCTCATTATCAATCCCGCTTAGATCCTCCAGCATTGCTACCCAAAAGTAAGCTTCAGTTAAAAATCTGGCTTCTGAATTTTTTGCCAGTTCAAATGCCCTTACAGCTATTTCATTAGTTAGTAAAACATCCTGATTCGAGAAATTTTTGGTCTCAAGTTCTAAACTCGCTAAGTACATTTTTAATTCTTCGCTTTCCAAAAGATCTTTCCACCGCACATCATTTTTATTCAAAGGCGTAGCTTTCCAAATTTCTTCAGCTGAATTCACTTTCCAGACAGGTTTAATGTTTTTATGCAACTCACGATTTAGAAAAATCGCCAGCCCTAAAAGTATTATTGTGATGTTACTAATCAGGAAAAAGTCAAAATAAGGCAAAACTAAAACATTAAAAATAAGTAAAAATATCGTTATTGGTGCGCTAAACCAAATCAAAGCCACAAAAAATATCAAAACAACCGCGCATAAAAATCCAAAAATTCCGATTAAAACTCTACTTAATCTAAAAAGGAAGCTTAAAACCCGTCCGACAATACTGGAATCATGAAATAGAGGAACAAACAATAGTTTGAACATTAATCCGACAGCCAAATCTTCCTCTAAAATTAGCAGGATATTTTTTAATGAGCGCTCAAAAACAACAGCAGCTGTTGGATACCAGAATAATAGTAGATGTAATGGAAGTAACATGATTTAAATAAACCAATAACCCAATATACAAATAAACCAATTCCCAATGGAATTGTCTTGGGACGTTGTCTAAAACCAATTCCCAATTTTACTTTTTAAATTTTATTGGGCATTTGGCATTGGGTTATTTGTTTATTGGTTTATTCATTTGACTCTAATAACTTCTCCCTCTAAATCAAGTTCAACAAAATGGGTCGCCCTTCCTTCTATAAAAGCCGGACATTGATTTTCAGGAAAATCGTCTAAATCCTGTCTCGGATTATGAGCCAAATCTGCAACCCAATCCTGATCTAAATCATTTGTTAAACAGGGACCCGTTGAAAAATCTATTCCAATTGCTTTTCGATCCCCGTAAAGTTTTTGCGCCCGGCCAACCATATTATCAATTTCATCCGAAAGTCCGGGTTTATATGTTCCTCTTACTGCAGAATTAAATGGATTTGTTTCGTGAACGTAAACAATTAATAGAGAAACAATAGCAATTACAGAAAGCACTAATATAAGTAGCTTAGCCCTTGAAACCATATAGACCAATTATCGGTGATCAGTTAACAATTATCAATTGTATCTGGCTTCGCAAAAAGCCCATTATTAATCTCAAATAACATTTCAGATTCTCGTGTAATTTCCCCCACCCAAATTTTTTACGATTCCGGCAATTTCAAGTTTTAATAATAATCCAGAGATTTCAGCTACAGGTGTTTTAAAATTTCTCGCAATTTCATCAATATGTTTTGGTTCATTTTTAATAAAATCCAAAATTTCTTTTTCAGATTCCGAAAGATTTGATGTTGTAACAGGATCTGACACAACAGTTTTTACACCTAATTCATCTAAAATATCAGAAGCATTCATAACCAATTTTGCACCTTCCTTAAGCAATGACGAAGTCCCCATAGACATATCAGAGGTTATCGGTCCCGGGACTGCAAAAACTTCTCTGTTTTGTTCTAAAGCAAGCCTTGCAGTAATTAAAGAACCTGAATCTTCTGCTGCTTCTGTGACCAAAATTCCTTTTGATAAACCAGAAATTATTCTATTTCTCGCGGGGAAATTACCTGCAAGGTGAGGATAATTTGGAGGGAATTCAGTAATTACGGCGCCGAATCCCGAAGCAATTTTTTCTGCTAAGTGAATATTTTCTGGAGGAAATATTTTAGAAAGTCCTCCGCCTAAAACTGCAATCGTTTTTCCATTTTCTTCAATAGTTGTTGCATGCGCGATTGTGTCGACACCACGGGCTAAACCTGAAACTATTGTTAACCCGGCGCAGGCCAGTTCTCTTGTCAATTTTTCAGTTACGAGTCTTCCGTAACCCGTTGGCATTCTTGTCCCGACTACCCCGAAACATTTTTCTAAAATTTCATCATTCAAATTCCCTTTGTAATAAAGAATCATCGGAGCGCCGTGAATTTCTTTTAAAAGCTCAGGATAATTTTCATCAAAAATTGTTAAAACACTAATTCCTTTTTTGATTAGGGTTTCATAATAATCTTGCGGATCCAGTTCTTTCTTCGCGGTTTTAAAATTATCTAACGCTTTTGGCAAAGGCTTAAATTTTGCAATTTCATTAATCGGCGCATTCCAAATTGCCTCAAAACTTCCATAATAATCAAAGAGTTTTTGTAACGCCGAGGGACCGAGATATTCAACAGAATGAAGAGCCAAAAGATAATGAAGATCTTTCATATGCTGATTACTTTAGTTTTATACCATCTTTTGAATAAATCGCAACAAATGGTTTTTTCTTTCTTTTTAAACCTTTGATTGCCGAAATAATTGCATCCAAGAAAGGGAAAATTTCTTTGAAATTTGTGTTAGGAAAATCTATGATCATCACACTTACTGATTCCTGGCTTTCAGCAATAAAACCCTTATCAAAAGTGACAATGACTCTGTTTTCTTTTTGCGCAAGTTCCCGAACTTTGTTGTCAGTCACGCTTTTTGAAGACAATTGGATTTTCTTAATATTAAGTTTCTTTTTCTGCCAGTAAGAGGCAAGCGGCTGAGGAAAATTTTCATCTATAAGCAGTTTCACTAAGTTGGATTAATAAAAGAAATATTTCCATCTTCATCTGAAACCGGACGAATTTTGGCCTTTGAAACCATTTTTGCTGCGTATGATATAGCAGCCTGAATTTCCTCTCTCTCGAGTTCAGGATATCCCTCGTTTATCTCCTCAATAGACATTCCTGCGGCTATAAAATTCATAATTACTTCAACCGAAATTCTGGTGCCTTTTATCACCGGTTTTCCTCCAAGTATTTCAGGATCGGAAATTATTTTATACTTTGCCATAAATTGATTATATCACCCCGAAAAAGCCCGTAGCATCATTAGATATTCAACAGAATGAAGAGCAAGAAGATAAGCTAAGTTATTTTTTGGGAGGTCAGTTCCCATATATTATTTATACTCTCATTGCAGGCAATGAGGACATTGGTCTTCTGAGATCTTCTCTGAACCTAGCAAGCTTAGTATGTAGCGAGTATAAACTATCACTAATAGGCTCTGCTAAGTTCATTAAACCAACTAAATACTGCACATCATCTAGCACAATCGCTCTCCCTTGTTGCGAGGGTATAGTTACAGAACTATGTAAATCATCAGGATTAATATGAGCAACTACTAGAGGGTATTTAGCTGGTTGAAGATACTGAGAAATCCATAAATCATAATTTGATTCAGGCCTATCAATATTATTGGTAGCAATAGACATAACAACTCCATCATCTCTTGAAGAAAAAGTTGTAAAGGCACGCAAGCCTCTCTCTACACCACTCTGATTAAATCTTGCCATAGCTTCAGTTGCTGCAGATCTGATTCTAAGGGAATCTGCTGTACCTAATAATACATTTGTAGCTCTGGACTGTGCTAATCTTTCACTTAATAACATCTTAAATGAATTATATTTTATGAAATCTCATAGTCAATATACTATTCTCCTAAAGTCCTTGCCGATTCAGTTGCCACAAAACCAATATCCTTAAGTAAGTTAGACTTATCCTCAGAGAAATACCATCTAAAAATTTCTTTAACTACAGGTGAGGCGTTTGTTGAACCCTCCCCTCCTCCTTCAAGTAATACTGTTGCAGTGATCTTAGGATTATCAGCCGGCGCGTAGGCCGTATACCATGCATGCGTTTTATTTGGTTCCCCATATTCCGCAGTTCCTGTTTTTCCTGCAGTTTTAATTGGGAAGGTGAAGAACGGCCAGGCGGTTCCGCCGTCTTTCGGCACTTCTTCTAAACCAACCTTAATTAAATTAATAAATTGAGGATCTGCTCCCTGATTCAGTGGATCATATTTAAATTCCTTAACAGCTCCTTTTCTAGAGTCTTCAATCGCGAGACCTAAATGAGGGGGGAATTGTTTTCCGTTTGAAGCTATATATGAAATTAAATTGGAAACCTGAAGTGGAGTTGCAAGTAAAAATCCCTGACCAATTGACATATGCAGCGTGTCTCCCGGATACCAGACTTCGCCTATTTCTTTATCTTTCCAATCGGGAGTAGGAACCAAACCTGCTTCCTCTCCTAAAATATCAATTCCTATTTTTTTACCAAAACCTAATTTAGTAGCCTCATTAGCAATTGCTTTTTCTCCGACTAAAGCGCCGAGCTGATAAAAATAAATATCATTTGATCGTTTTAAAGCCCGAACCAAATCAACCGGTTCAGGTTCTTTCCTTCCATACTGAGTAAAATACCAATTCGCAAAAGAATACGGACCTAAATTCATCACACCTGTGTCTTCAAATTTTGTTTCAGGAGTAATTTTTCCGGATTCTAAACCAGCAAGCCCTGAGGCAATTTTAAAAGTTGAAGCCGGTGGATAAACACCTGCAATTGCTCTGTTTAAAAGCGGAGAATTCAGTGCAGTTAATGCTTCTGCTAAATTATCAGGATTATACGAAGGTATAGAAACCATAGCCAAAACTTCACCATTATTTGGGTCAGTTACAACCGCAGCCCCGCAGCAACTGCCTGATTTTTGAAGAGTCTCCAGTAGTTTTTGATATGTCACTTCCTGTAGCGCAATATCAATTGTCAGTCTTAAATTTTGCCCTGGAACAGCCTCCTTTTTACGCAATGTTCGTAATTTCCTACCCGAAGCATCTACTTCAATAATTTCTCCGCCATCAATGCCTCTTAACGTTTTTTCGTAGGCTTCCTCAACTCCACCTCTGCCGATTTTATCTCCACCTTTGTAGTTTATATATTTTTCACTGGTAAGTTCCTCTTCCGTTATTTCCCCCATATATCCTAAAACATGACTGGATTTTTCTTTGTGTGGGTATGTTCTGAGCGAGTCTATTTCAAGATTTGCGAGTCTCGGATCATTATTTACTTCCATATTTATCGCTTCCTCCCTTGTTATATACAAAGCTTTCGCAGATCCGCTGGCGTTTAGCATTCGAAATCCCGGAGCATTTGCTGCAACTATTTTTCCGTTTCGATCATAGATAACTCCACGGGGTGCATGAATAACTTTAATCTGAATTCGATTTGAATCAGCCAATTCGAGGTTTTCTTTTCCGCGGGCAATTTGAAGATGAAATGCCCTTCCAAAAAGCAAAGCAAAACCCGTAATAAAAACCAAAACAAGAATTGTTTTTATCCACGGACTCATCTGATGAGTGACAATTTCTTCAGTATCAGAAAAGAACAAATTATCAGAGATATTAAAAGTGTTTAATTTTTTATTATGGAAATGACCCGAGGCACGGGCAGTTTTTTTTAGTTCATCATTAAATGCTTTGCCAAATTTAAGTTTAGCCATTTTAAACGCAGTTTTTAAAAGAGGCGTTGCCTCATCTAAATCTTAAGCTTAATATTTCTTTTAACAATAAATCTTCCCTCCCAGACTCTAATTAAATAAAACGCCGGAATAATAAGTAGTGTTTCAATTAAAGCCGGAACGAATTCAAAATTTGTGTGCATAAAAATCATATTTAAAAATTCAAGGGAAAAAATAATAATTCCCGCCCAAAGGGTTACAGTAAAAGGCGTCAAAGATATCGGCAGCTTAGAAATCATATAGCAAATTTTAACAGTCAAAAGTAAAATCAGAGGCCAATAACCCATATTATCCTGAGTCAAAAAAGACAAGATTAAACCACCAAAAAATGCCAGATAATAATTAGAACTATCCTGAATAAGTAAGCTCCTTGCGATAAGACAAATTAAAATAAGATTAACCGGCAAAAATGCACTTTGTAAAAAGGCAAAAAGTATTAGCACTAATAAAAATATCTTCATTATTTAATAAAACCAATAAACAAATAACCCAATAAAACCAATTCCCAATTTATTTTTCCTGCCTTTTATTTGGCATTGGTTTTATTTGCATATTGGCTTCATTGGTTTATTCCTTATTTACTCACCCACAATAAACACTAAATCCAAGTCTCCTATATTAAAAACTGGCTTAACCTTTGCCTGCTTGAATGCCTCCTCGTCTTTTTCAATAATTTCTGTCACCTGACCTAAAACTAAACCTCTCGGGATTTCAATTTCCTGACCTTCTGAATAAACTAAATTATTTACCTCAATCGGCTCTTCGTGCAAAATTTTATCGAGTAACATTTCAGAACCAAACTGTCCGACTAGTAGTCCCTTTGCTCTGCCTGCATCAGATTGAGAAAAGGCAGTTAGCCTGGAGTCGGGGTCTGATGCTAAAACTACTTTTGATCTTTTTGGATCAACCTCGAACACTTTTCCAATATAGCTATCTTTAAAAACAACAGCCTGATTAACTTTTATTCCATCATCGCTGCCTTTATCTATAAGAAGAAATCTTGAAAATCCAATCGGCCGTGCCGGAATTAAATTAAAAACCTCATCACTCAAAGCTTTGTCCTGATCCAAAAACGCTTGTGTTTCGGCAAGTTTTTTTCTTAAACTCGCATTTTCAGAAAGCACCAGCGCAAGCTGTTCGCTCAATGCTTTATTTTCCTGACTCGCTTTTCTGGCGTTAACAATATATCCAAACTGACCGGAAACATTTAAATAGCTCCTAAAAAGACCATATTGAATCGGAACTGTGACATTTTGGACCAAAGATTTTGGCAGATTCAGGAATTTAAAACTGTCTAAAAAAATCAACACAACTGCGATAAAAAGCAACAATCCATATACTTTTATATCTTCAAGGATTAGCTTCACCATTAGGTTGTTAATGTAGCATAAATATGGTACTCTTTGACAGGACAAAATGGCCGATTCATTCATAGAAAAGCTAAAACAAAAATGGAATGAAGACCGTTTTATTTGTATCGGCTTAGATTCAGATTTCTCCAAAATCCCTCAAAGTTTCAAAGATCAAAGTTCAGATTCAGAAGTTCCAATCGAAGGAGCCATTTATGAGTTCAATAAATCAATCATTGATTCAACTCATGACCTAGTCTGCGCCTATAAAATCAACAGTGCATTTTATGAAGCAGATGCTCAAACCTGGGAAGCAATGCTAAATACCTTTTATTACATCCAAAGAACATATCCTGAAATTCCGGTTATCTTAGATGCAAAACGCGGAGATATCGGAAATACGAATCAGGGTTACGTAAAAATGGCTTTTGAAACTATAAAAGCTGATGCAATTACAATTCACCCATATTTAGGACAGGAAGCAAATCAGCCGTTTTTAGATCAAAAAGACAAAGGCATAATTGTTTTAGTTAGAACTTCGAATGAAGGCGCAGGAGAATTTCAGGACCTTCCAGTTAGTGGTCGCCCGCTTTATGAGATAGTTGCAGAAAATGTTGCAACGAAGTGGAATACAAACGGAAACTGCGCAGTTGTTGTTGGAGCAACTTATCCGGAAGAGTTAAAGAAAGTTAGGGAAATTGTCGGAGATATGCCTATTTTAGTGCCTGGAATTGGAGCCCAAGGCGGAGATTTAGAAGGAGTTTTAGCAAATGGACTTAATAAAGAAAAGCAGGGATTGATAATAAGTTCCTCAAGGGCAATAATCTACGCAGATGATCCGAGAATGGCTGCGCAGGATTTGGACCAGAAAATTTCGTCATTCCACCGGACCAAGTGAAACTTGGGAGGTCGCTTGCAAAAAATGTCTAAACGACAATTTTTGACAAGGGGGCGAAGTCTGGAATCCAGGCAAATCACACTGGATCCCAAATCAAGTTTGGGATGACAGGAGAAAATATGAACACAGAAACATCTAAACAAGTTGCAAAAATATTACTTGAACTTAAAGCTATAACGCTTAAGCCAAACGAGCCTTTTAAATATGCTTCAGGAATTTTATCGCCTGTTTATACAGACTGCAGAGTGATTATTGCCTATCCTGAAAAAAGAAAAGAAATCAGGGATTTATATATAGAAGCTATTGAGGAATCAGGTGTTGAATTTGATATCGTCGCAGGAACTGCCACTGCCGGAATTCCTCATGCCGCCTGGATTGCAGATAAATTAGAGTTGCCGATGATTTATGTTCGGGGCAAAGCGAAAGATCACGGTAAAGGAAATACTGTCGAAGGAATAATCGAAGAAGGGCAATCAGCAGTAGTTATTGAGGATTTAGTTTCAACCGGAGAAAGTTCGATCAATAGTGTTAAAGCAATCGAAGAAGCCGGCGGAAAAGTCTCGCACGTTTTTTCAATCATTCAATATGGTTTAGATAAAGGAAAAAATAATTTTAGCGAGAATAATATAGAACTTATATCGCTGACAGATTTCAAAACAGTTGTCGAAGAAGCGCAAAAAATGGGTTATATAAATGAAGAGGAAATTGAAGTGGTTATGGATTGGATCGCGGATCCCGAAGGCTGGGGCAAAAAACACGGGTTTGAATAGATTTAATGAAGCGAGCTATGAAAGCAGCTCTCTTTTAGTAGGCGAGTCCTGAACGCAGCGCCGTTTGAGTTTAAAGTTTTTGTCTAAGAACAAAGCGCGTTTAGAATTTTTGAGTGAGTTGTCAGGGGATTTCGGTTTTTTGTGATTAGCAAAAAAGCCGAAGGGGCAGCCTCCCCGACTAACGAACAAAAAAATTTAGCGCGACTTCTCGACAAAAAGAGTTTTGCTACTTTTGCGGTCAAAAGTAGAAGAAAGAAAAGAAAAAAATCGAGATTGCCACGTCGCCTTTGGCTCCTCGCAATGACAAACATTTATGACTAACATTATTAAACTTCCTGGACTAATCGATACTCACGTCCATTTACGCGAACCCGGTCTTACGCATAAAGAAGACTTTGAGTCAGGCACAAAAGCTGCAATTGCAGGCGGATACACAGTTGTTTTAGATATGCCCAACAACCCAAACCCAATTACCAATCCCGAAGCTTTAGCTGAGAAAATAAAATTAGCTGAGGGCGTCATTGCGATATCACGCAATGAAGAAGCAATCCCAGCAAGCTCTGAGATTGCCGCGTCGCCACGTTCAGTTAACATGAATGTGGCTCCTCGCAATGACGATACAAATACCCTCGCCCTCAAGGGAGAGGGCCAGGGTGAGGGGTATTCCAGAATCTACTGTGACTTAGGTTTTCATTTCGGCGCCTCAGAAGAAGCAATTAAATATTTCGGGGATGTTCAGGAAAAAGTCTTTGGTTTAAAGGTTTATATGAACCACACAACCGGTGAACTATTGATAGAAGACAAAAAATTACTTAATGAGATATTTGAAGCCTGGCCCAAAGATAAAGTATTAATGGTTCATGCAGAAACAGAAACTTTAGCTATGGCTATAGAACTGGCGAAAAAACATGGCAACACTCTTCACGTTTGCCACGTTGCGAGGAAAATTGAACTGGAATTAATTAAGCAGGCAAAATCAGAAGGGCTTCCAATCACTTGCGAAGTTTCTCTTCATCATCTTTATTTAACCCACGAAGATGAGGAAAGACTCAGGCATTTCGGAATGATGCGCCCACCCTTAGCCTCGCCTGAAGATGTGCAATATCTTTGGGATAATATTGATTCAATCGATACGATAGCTTCGGATCACGCACCTCACACAAAGGAAGAAAAGGAAAGCGAGAAAGTTGTAAATGGTGTGCCAGGATTAGAAACCAGTCTTCCTCTATTACTTAACGCGATTAATGATGAAAGATTAACGATTAATGATTTAATCAGACTAACTTCTGAAAATCCCAGAAAGATATTTAATATCCCTAAACAGCAGGATACATATGTAGAGGTTGATCTCGACGCAGAATGGACAATTTCTAATGACGGATTATTTACAAAAGCGGGCTGGACACCTTTCGCAGGAATGAAAATAAAAGGAAAAATCCTAAAAACAGTTTTAAGAGGAGAGACAGTTTTTGAGAATGGTGAAATTAAAAATGCTCCTTCAGGAAAAGTTATTTTCCCAAAATGAAAACAAGCACAGAAGATATAACAGATAAAATAGTTGATAAACTTAACCGAATACTTACCGAGCTCAGGGAAGCCCGCCTGGAGATGGCAGAATCGAACAGGAAGTATCAGGAATCTAAAAGATTGAGAGATTACGACAAACTCAATATTTAACGGGCAAAGTAATTTATCCTAAATCTTAAATCAATAAATTTATCTAATTTTACTTGGGTGGTTGTTTTGCAAAAGAAGCTTTCGCTAATTCTCTACCTAATACTACTCCTTGGTTAAAAAAGTTCTTATACACTCCGATTGGAAACAATCTGGTTGATGCTTTACCTACTAAGGATTTAAGCACTGGCAAAGTATCCGGAAGTCTTGGGATATTAAGAGCAAGAGACAGCGAATCGGCATCACCAGACACACGAGTTTCTGTTAAACCTGAATTTTCAAAGATTAAACTAAAATCTTGCTCTGCTAATGCGCCTGTTCCAGAAACAACATCCCGGTCGTGCTCCCTATCATACACCTCAAGCACTAAAGCTGCCCCCTCAAGTAACGGTTGCTTATAAGCTTTCACCTTATTAGTATAACTGTCAATTCTATCATTAAGTGCTCGAGCTAAAACAGGGTTGGCTTCAACTAAACTGATCATTACCTGGTTAGTTAGTTCTGTGCTGGCGTGGTGCGGGTTTTTTGAAGCTTCAGCAGATGCGTTAATTCCCATTATCACTGATCGGGTACCATCATTCACATCAATATTTAGCTCACTTGTCAGTTGCCGCAAAGATTCCTCACTGATATCTCCTAGAGATGGGGGGGAGTAGGTTCACCTTCTGGACTTCCAAACATGATTTAATTATCTAGAAAAACCTTCATCCTGTCAATCCTTCTTTTATTTCTTTCACTAAATCTGGATTCCACATTGCGCCTGTTGCAGACATTACCACATCCGCTCCTGCATCCCTATATTCTTTATAATCTTCAGGCGTCATTACTCCGCCTACACCCGTTATCGAAAACTTATAACCCTTTTTATCTCTAATCTTTTTCATCCTTTTTACAAAATCAATTCCCGCCCATTTTATCCCCGCTCCGCAAATTCCGCTTCTTAATCTGTTTTCCCCAGGCAAAGCCTGCAGACCCTGAGCATCAACCACAGTTGCCTGCAGAGTATTAATCCCTGCTATATCATCAACAACTGCGTTTGCAATCGAGGCTAATCGCTCCATGTCCTTATCGTCTTGATAGTAACCAACCTTGATAATAAAGGGAGTGTCGCCAATAACCTCACGGATTCCTTTAATAATCTTTTCTGTTACTTCAAGGTTATAGCAAACCAATCCTTCATTCCCGATATTTGGGCATGAAAGGTTGGCTTCAAGAACTTTTGCACCAGTTTCTTTGGCAAGCTTCCCGGCCAATATAAAATCTTTTATAAATTCCTCCTGAGTCTGACCCTTCCAAACGGTACCCATAAAAGATAAAACCATAACCTGTCCCTTTCCTGCATAAGACATCGCCTTTTTTACATCAGTCTGCCAGACATCAGGGATTTTCGAAGGCACTCCGAAGGAATTGGTAATTGATAAAGGTTCTTTATAATCGCTAGATGCAGTCAATGGACTTTGGAGTTTTTCAGGCGTTAAATCACCCTCAACTTCTACAGCTAAAACATTCGGGAAAGGATGCGAAGGATAGGAATTTGCCCTGACTGTTTTATAAACCACAATATCAAACCCCGCCTTAAACGCGGCTTCACAATATTTTGAATTTAAAAGGGGACCTGCAGGAATACCGAAAGGCGCGTAAACTTTCTGGCCTAGAAAATCGATTTCAGGCTCGCCTGTTTGTTCAAATTTTTCTTTACCAAGTTCCCCGGACGGACCTTTTTCATAATTTTCCTCGTAGCTTAGCAGCGGATCGTAAAATGGAGTCTTGAGCACGACGTAATGATAGCAAAACAGGTTCTAAGAAACAATTTGGGTATCTTACCTAGGCAATCCACTACGGTATCTTTCGGGTTTTAACAAAGCATTTCTAAAGTTCCCGGGTAGTGATACATAAGGCACTTTCCATGGTGTTACTCTATTATAATTAATAATTACACCCGTACTCATTTCACCCTGCGGTTCTCCGTATCCTATTACAACTTCTTCTTCCCTAAACTCAGCAGCAGCTCCGGCAAGGGATTTCATTTCTCCAGATTCTAAATTCACGGTAAAATCCGAACCTCTTTTAGAACTGCTCCATACAATTACAAATCTTGGATACCTTACTATCTCTAGCCCTTCTTTATGAATGGGTGGTTCGTGATTTGTGGAGTAAGCAATCTGCAGTGGATTGACCTCACTCCAGGGCAACACCTTACGTCTTTCAATACCAAACATATGTAAATTCTAATCCTCTTTATTTTTTAAATCAAATTTCATAGCTTCTCTTCGTTAAATTAATCCCTACACCTATGTTTCAATAATCAAACGATCGTCTGTTTTTTGAAACGTTAATGTAGTTAAAACGAATACATACCTTCGCTACAAATCTACCTCACCAGATTCAATCACCATCACCCAATCTTTTATTCCCAACTGCTTAATGTATTTTCTTAGCGGATCTTTACAATCCCTCTTTGATGCCCAAAGACTTTTCTGCCAAGGTACGAACCCCCATTCCCTAAGTCTAAATCTAAGTAAATTCCTGGCTTCTTTCCTTTTTTCCGGAATATCAAACGAAACCAAAGTCCACTTGCCATTCCACTCTTTATCGTCTACTTCTTTTAGTTTTGCCCAAATCGCCTTGTCTAAACCTGTATCGCTTAACTTTAATGAAGCACCACGGGCTTACGCCCGTGGTTTCTTCTAGCTTCAAGCGGCTAAGGTCGCTTGTCCTCACACTACGTGTTCGGAAAATCTTCATCCGCGAGCTAATGCTCGTGGTTTTAAGATTTGTCGCTATAAAAGCTTTTCTTCGTCAATAAAATCAACTAAACCTTTTTCCCTTAGCCTCTTCAGCGCCTGAGCAAGGAGGGGTTTCTTAATCATTTTGGGATAACCATACAAATACTTGTGTGGATGATTGATAAAATCTTCAAATTTTACATAGCCGTCAACAGATTTCTCAAGTGCCAATAAGATTGTATTCGTTAAAGGTTTTTTTGTTCCGCCCATATTTCATTTATACAGCGATCGTTGGAATTTTGAAACAAAGTTCATCCAGGACCCACATCCGTGGTTTTTCGTATGAATTTGAAAGAGTAATTTTAAAAACCCCCGCGTAAGTTTTATCTCACGCGGGGATATTTTTTCCGCAAGCCAAATACAAATAGCCTTTGGTTTAATTTTTTGGAGGGAACAAGGAAACTGCTGCAGATTAAAGGATCGCTTTAAAAAGTTGTTGCAACAAATTACAACAGCTCCGTCCTCACGCTTCCACTATCTAGCGCTTCGGACTAATTCTTCCTCCATCTACACTTCTCCCTCGCGGAGCTCCATCATTAACTGATATCTTAGAAGCCCTGCTACTGCCTTCACCAACAGCTGCCAGCAACCTACTTCTATCAATCACAACTCCGTCCGGACCCACTACGCCTGAGAATCTTGGTTTTTGTACCATTCTCAACTCATTTGTAACTGATTGAGCTTCCATCTGAACCGGCCCTTCATTATTACTGACTCCGGTATAATCTTCCTGGGTCACTACTTCCGGTACAAGTTCAAAACCTTCTTTTCTGTCTATTGCCATTTTTATCACCTCCTTTCTTTACTGGTTTCAAAATATCACATCAATTTAATCAATTTCAACACCCCCCATTTGACTCTATAGTTTAAAAGTAATAAAATTATAGGCCTAAAATGAATATTGACGCAGAAAGAAGCCGGATGATAGCTCAAATATTGGTAAGGCCTGATCCCGGTAATCCACGGGTAACCGCTATCAGTTACCCAAGCAAAGGTCCAGGAGATTTATTCCCTATTCAGCCTAGATTTAAAGTTCTTGATAGTTACCCGAAGGCAAAGGAAACGATAGTTGACGCATTATTACAAGAAACTACAACTGCACCTAGCCCGACACTTCTGGTAGCTACAAGACCGTTTGGGGAAAGATTTGCTCTCGATCTGGCCAGGATTCGACAGATGCCTGAAGTTGGCTATGACACTACGGAAGAAAGATTTCACGATGCAGATATTTTATATGATATGCCGAACAGTAAAGCTGTTGTTGTCGTTGATAGTCTGGGAGGCGGCGGATCGGCAAAAACTATTATCAGTCGTCTTGAGGCAGATTACGGCATCAAAACTCCCCTTTTGCTTTGTGTAATGATCAGTGCAATGTCCAAAAGTATGAAAGAGATAGAAGCAATGGGGACAGAAGTCAGGCCGCTGACCACCGATGAGGAGATTATGCGAAATCTTGATTTTCTTGCTTACGGAAATAACAAAGCGAGAGTCGGGAAAAGAAGGCGATACCTTCATGCACACGCAGGTCAACTACCTGGTTAATCCCCCCGTAACCCTAACCTTTGCCAATAAATCCAAATCATCTAATAACTTGTAGCAGCCTCTTACCACCGTTGTTAATGGATCGTCCGCGACCCAAACCGGAATTTTCGTTTCTTCAGAAATTCTTTTATCAAGCCCGCGGATTAACGCACCTCCGCCGGTAATAATAATTCCACGCTCCAAAATATCCGCCAAAAGCTCCGGAGGCGTTTCCTCTAAAACTTCCTGTATTGCGTTGATTATTTGCGCGATTGTCGAAGACAACGCTTCCCTTATTTCAACTGAAGTAACTCTAATTGATTTTGGCAAACCTGTAGCTAACTCCCGCCCTCTAACAACCGCTTCTTTTTCTTTAACTAGTTGGGTCGCTGATCCAAGTTCAATTTTTAAATCCTCTGCAGTTCTCTCACCAATCAACATTCCATATCTCATTCTCATATACGAAATTATGTCTTCGTCGAGTTCATCGCCTGCAATCCTCAGACTTCGATTTAAAACCATTCCTCCTAAAGAAATAACTGCAATTTCAGTCGTCCCTCCACCAATATCAACAACCATATTCCCTTCGGGCTCTTCAATATTCATATTAGAACCTATCGCATCAGCCATCGGCTCTTCAATTAAATAAGCTTCGCGCGCGCCTGCAGACATTGCCGCATCCTGAACTGCTCTTCGTTCCACTTCTGTGACACCTGAAGGGATTCCAATGACCACACGGGGACGCGGAATTTTGGGAAAACGACTGGGAAGTTGGTGAACTTTTTGGATAAAATGACGGAGCATTGCTTCTGTAGTATCAAAATCCGATATAACACCATCGCGTAAAGGACGGATTGCCTCAATAATTTGTGGTGTTCTGCCGATCATCCTTTTAGCTTCAGTACCGATTGCGAGGACTTGTTTTGTTTTTTTGTGAATTGCTACAACTGAGGGTTCACGGATTAATATTCCCTTACCCCGGACAGCAACAAGAGTATTAACAGTTCCCAAATCGATACCAATATCATGAGAAATAAGTTGCCAGAGGCGGCTTAGCATAATGGGTTTGAGTTTAAGGTTTCCCGGCTAAAAAGGCAAGGATGCCAGAATACTCAAGTTGAATTTAAACTACTGTGAGCAGGTAAACGGGTGATTTAAATCATTTTTTATCATCCCTCCCCACTCAACTAGTGTAAATCCCTTACGCAAAGGAGTAATTACTTCAGGCGGAGTTGCAGTTCTTGGTTTTTCAAGTTTTTCAAAATATAAACTAAACCTGATTGAGGAGTCGGGTTTAGGAATAACTGTTAAAGGCTCGATATAATCTTTCATTTTTTGATCTACAATTCCTACGAAATAATAGGGGGAATCAGGCAAATGCTTCGTCCAATATTCTATAAAATCAGCTTCTTCTTTAGAATTTAAACCCAGCTTCGGCAAAATCTCTTTATAGAAAATAGGCAGATCTTTATATTTCAAAACCCAACCTTTTTCAGGCTTTTTAAATGCATCATCACGAATCTTACTTTCGTAATACAAATAATCATATGTGTTAATTGATAATTGATAACTGCTAACTGTTAACTGCCCTCCGGGCTCAGCCCAAACTGTCCAACCCTTTTCCATATCATACGGCGGATCAACATATATCAACTCCCCTTTTGGCTTAACCTTAACATTCACAAGTTGAGTGGTTTGGGGATAAAGATATACCGCGGGCTTACAATGAACGCTGAAGAATGCCCCGCCCGGATTGGTAAATTCAAACCATTCCAGCTGAAGCTGACTACTGTCTGTACTAAATTCCTGAGGCGGAACCACAACACTGGCACCTTTACTAAAACCCTCGGCTGTCGGATAAACATCGGCTATAAATCTGGCATTCGGTGAACACTCGTAGGCCTCCGCATTATCATCATAACTCCGCGCAGGATCATCGTGGATCGATTTCATTTGGTATAAATCCGCAACCTCACCATAAGGCGGTTCACCGCTATCCGGGTTCGTTGGGTCAAAATCGACTATTATCGGAGATCCCGTATCGGTTAAGTGTTGGGCGAACAAAAAACCTTCCTTATATAAGTTATAGACTCTATTACCCCCACCCTGATTACCATCCTCATCAAAATTATAATATCCGGCCACAGCCTGAGAGAACTCATCCCTCAAGCCAAATTCACCCCAATCGGTGGCAAAAAGCGGTCGATATAACTTTGTTACACCATCGGGCTTTGTTATCGGCACAGAGGGAGTATTCGGAATTTGTTCCGCGTGCTCCAGAGATCTGAACATTAATTCCCGTCCCCCAATAATCACATTCTCCCTAACCAAAATATAGTCCACCGTATTTTGTCTATTCCCGGCATTCTCGGGGAATTGCACGATAAACTCTTCACCGTAATCCGGAGCATTTCCAACAATCGGACAATCAGACTGCGTTTTTTTAGGAGGCTGGTGGTTATAAGGGTAGAGAACTGCAGAAAGAAAAATCATGAAGACTAAAATGGTTTCGGCAATATAACCATGTTGGGAAAGTTTAGGCAGCATAAGTATATTTTAATATACAGTAGATACACTTGCTTTGCTAACCCCTAAACCTTTAATATTGAAGCTGATTATGCTTCTTAAAATTTTGAAGGCGGGTTTTATTCTCCTTTTTTGCTTAACACCATTTGTATTCACAAAATTTAACTCCGAGCTTTTTGAGTACAACAAAATGATGCTGGTCTACTTATTAACCGTTATTACGGCGGGAACCTGGATATTAAGAATGATTTCCGAAAAAAGATTGATCTGGAAGAGGACTATCCTGGACATTCCTTTAGCTTTATTCCTAATAAGCCAACTTATCTCAACTATTATCTCAATCGATATTCACACTTCAATTTGGGGCTATTACTCGCGCTCAAACGGCGGACTTCTTTCGGTAATTTCTTTTATTGTTTTGTATTTTGCATTCGTTTCGAATTTTGAAAGCAAAGATGTTTTGAAGTTTTTAAAAGCTTCGGTTGTAGCCGGAGCATTTGTTGCTTTATATGCAATTCCGGAACACTTCGGTGCCTCCTTTTCCTGTTTAATTTTGGAACAAGGACTAACTGTAAGCTGCTGGGTTCAGGATGTTCAGGCAAGAGTTTTCGGAACTCTCGGCCAGCCGAATTGGTTAGCTGCATATCTCTCCATGTTAATCTTTCCGGCAATATACTTTTTCATAACAGCCAAAACTGTTTCTAAACGTATCTCGTATTTCGTATTGCTTATTGCGTATTACCTGGCCTTCACTTTCACCTACTCAAGAGGCGCAACTTTAGGTTTAATCGCCGGAGCGGCAGTAATGGGACTTGGCGTTTTATATTCTGGAGTAAGATCAAACGATTATAAAAACTTTAAACTTTACACCATCGTTATCATTGTTCTTTTATTTTTGAGCATGGTTTACGGAACAGCGATCAGCGAATACAGACTATTAAACGATCCTTCAGTTCCTTTGCGTCCTACACTATCAGAATCAGGCTCAAGCGGAACACAACTGGAAAATGGCGGAACTGAATCAGGAAAAATCAGGCTAATTGTATGGAACGGCGCTTTAGATATTTTTAGAGCTTTTCCAATATTTGGCTCAGGCGTTGAAACCTTTGCTTATGCTTATTATCAATTCAGACCACCCGAGCATAACATGGTTTCAGAGTGGGACTTTTTATATAACAAGGCTCATAATGAGTATCTTAATTATTTAGCCACAACAGGAGCTTTTGGGTTTTTAAGTTATATTGCGGTTATTATTGTTTTTTTGTTATGGGTTATGCGTTATGTGCTGCTCATAAAACCCAAAGAACTCATAACTCATAACTCACTACTCAAGAGCGAAAGCTCGCAAGCTCTGCTTATAACGTCCCTTGCTGCAGGTTATATCAGCTTCTTGGTTCAAAATTTCTTCCTTTTCTCCGTAGTTACAGGCTCCTTATTTTTCTATATGTTTCCCGCAATTCTTTTCGTTTACTTTGACGAAGTCAAAGAGCTTTCGCCTAAAAATATCCTGTCCAGGTCTTTAGAAAAGCTTTTCATATTAATCAGCCGTAATAAGATCTCTTTGTGGATTGTGCGAATCTTGATTGTTCTCATTATCTTAATTTTTCTGAATAACCTTTTATCACTTTGGGAAGCTGATAAAGCGTATAAAGACGGCTCTGCGTATAATGACTATGGAAATCCCGGAAGAGCTTACAATTTTTTAATTGAAGCAGTTGGTTTAAACCCAGGTGAACCTCTATATTTAGTAGAACTTGGAAACGCAGCCGGATCATCAGCAATTGCATTAGCAGAAGAAGATGCAACAACTTCAGCTGAACTTATTGGCGATTCGGAATTTTTTACAGATTTAGGAATATCAATCAGTCCAGTTAATACTTCAGTCCTACGAACTGCAATAAGAACTTACTTTCAATTAAGTTTACTCGACCCAAAATATAAAGATAAAACGCTCGAAATCGTTAACCAGACAATAGAACTTGCACCAACTGATCCAAAACTTTTAGTTAATAAGGCAGTTATATTAACGCAATTCGAGCAGATTCCTGAGGCAATTGAAGCGTATAAAAAAGCTGTTGAATTAAAACCCGATTATCGGGAAGCCAGATTGCAGTTGGGGGATTTGTATGTAAAAACAAATCAGAAGGATTTGGCAAAGCAACAGGCGGATTATGTTTTGGAAAAAATTCCCAATGATCCTGATGCTTTAAAACTTCAGGAAGCGGCAAAATAAAATGTCATTCCCACCGGACCATCAAAGCTGGGAGGTCGCTTGCAAAAATTGTCATTCAGAGCCCCGAAGGGGCGTGGAATCCTGATTTAAATATAATCAAGATTGCGACGTCACTTTGTTCCTCGCAATGACATCAATTTTATGAAATCAATATCAGCTATTCTTGATAAAACCAAGGAAACTAAAAGACCCAAGAACATCTCGCAGGAATTTCAATCATATGGAGTTTATGTAGCTGATACTTTAGGAGACTCGAAACATTATTCACTTTATATAAAACTTGCAAAAACAATGCCGAGAAAAATTTTAGACGAAGCGTTAAGTTATGTAAAAGATTATCCAAATCCAAAATCCAAACCTAAGCTGTTTATGTGGAAAATTAAACAGTTGAAAAATCCTACCTGATTTCATTTATCCCCTAAAAAAGTAACTGGTGCTCCGGGATAAGATTGCGAAAGCCTCACTCTTAAAGATTGAAGATTTACTAATTTACGGGGAATAAATTTACCAGTTTGAACATCATGAACTGTAGCATCGACAAATAAACCTCCTGCTACAGACATTTCTAGCCTACTAACACTAACTTCAGTACCTTGATATTCATCTGGCACGACGATGATCGGATCCATTATTGGACATATCCTATCCCGATTAGTTGAATAAAAGATTTCCAAACTCAGATCGGCTCTATATGGATCTAACTCCGGTATATGAGGAATACCTAGGGGATTTAAAGCTATACCTCCATACCTGGAACTGACATGGGTTATCCTTGTGTCTTTAACTAATCTTAGGTCTGATGGATCAATAACCAAGACTATATCACCCAATAATTCTGTTCCTTTGGCGTCCCTGCCTTCATACTTCCTTACTTGAATTTCAGGTGTTTCATTTATACTTCTGCCTACCGAAATTCTATGTCCTAAAGCACATAATTTATCTAGACTAGGGGAGAAAAATTCCCTACTTCTCCTATAATTAGGATCATCAGTATAAAAATGGCCTCTGTTGAACTGAATATTTCTTGGACTTGAGCTTTGTAATATTCTGCTTGCATCGGATACATATTCAGGGGTTACTTTTACCATACCAGTTTCAAATTCCGTCATAATGTCGGGATTATAGGACTGATTTGAGAGTAAAGCAAGTAGTGTTTTGCGAAATAAAATGCTAAAATTTCACCCATGATACTGGTAATTGCGCCCGATAATAAATTAAGGGTTCAGACAAAGCATATAAAAAAATTCTCGCCCAAATATCAACAGACTATTAAAGATATGGTAAAGCTGACTAAAACTTTCGTTGATCCGGAAGGTGTTGGACTGGCTTCAACTCAAGTTGGTTTAGACGAGCAATATTTCGTTGCCAAAAAAGACGACGGTAAATTTAAAGCCTACTTTAATCCTAAAATATTAAAGAGTTCAAAGGTTACAAAAGTTTATACTGAAGGCTGCTTATCGATTCCAAATTATTGGGGTGAAGTTTCAAGACACTTATGGGTTGATGTTGAATATCAGGATATTAATGGCAATAAAATTAAAGAAAGATTGAAGGGTTTAGAGGCACATATTTATCAGCATGAATGCGATCATTTAAAAGGCGTTTTATTTATGGATCATATTTTAGAGAAGAAAACTAAACTGTATAAAGTTGTCGGAAAAGATCAAACAGGAGCGGATGTTTATGAGCAAGTGCCGCTCTAGCTTCGCTAGAGAAATTTCAAGAAACAAGTTACAAGTGTCCAATTAATGACCAAATAATAATTTTCAATTTGAATATTTGAATTTGTGATTTGTTTGTTTCTTGTTTCTTGTTTCTTATGAAAATTATATTCCTTGGCACTCCTGATTACGTTGATCCAATAATCCAAACTCTTGATGAAAACTTCGAGCTCGTCAAAGTCATTCGCTCTTCCTCCGACTCTTTCGACTCATTCGACTCTTTGCAGCCTGACCTTTTAGTTGTCGCTTCATTTGGAAAAATAATTCCTCAATCAATTCTGGAAATTCCAAAGTTCGGAGCAATAAATATTCACCCTTCACTTTTGCCTAAGTACCGCGGTCCTTCACCTCTTCAAAATCAGATTTTAGACGGAGTTACTGATTCTGCAATTTCGTTTATTTTAATGGACAGCGAAATGGATCACGGACCGATATTAAAACAAGTGCCTTTTCAGATTTCAGAAAATGACACGTTCCAGAGTCTTTGCGAAAAAATGTTTGCCGAGTCTGCAAAATATATTTCAGAAGTTGTTCAGAGTTTAGCTGATGGCAGTATTCAAAAAACAGCGCAAAATGAAGAAGACGCAACTGTTACTAAATTAGTTGAAAAAGAAGACGGATACTTCGATATCGATAACCCTCCGGCTCCAGAAAAATTACAAAAAATGATCCGCGCATATTATCCTTGGCCAGGAACCTGGACAAAATGGAATGGGAAAATTGTGAAGTTTTTACCTAACCCCTCCGTCATCGCGAAGCGAGATCGCGAAGGCGTCATTGCGAGACCACGAAGTGGCGAAGCAATCTCAGAAAGCGAATCCAATAAATCTATCAGCACTGGGATTGCTTCGGAGAAAGCACCTCGCAATGACGCACCTTTCTTAGTGCAAATGGAAGGGAAAAAAGCCACAGACTTTAAATCATTCCTAAACGGCTACCCTGATTTTCCTCTCAAATCTATTTGACTTTAATTATCAAACCGTTATAATTCTAATGTAGAATTAATGAGTATAACTTGTTATACGAATATAATTATATTATGAGTAATACTATTTTGCAGGTACCTATGAGCAAAGACTTACGTGATCAGGCAGCTTCTGCTGCTTCAAAAATGGGCTTTTCCTCCCTGCAGGAAACTGTCCGGGTTTTCTTAAGCCAGTTGGCTTCTAAAGAGGTACGGATTAATTTCGAGACAAATACTGTTAGGCTTTCTGCTAAAAATGAGAAAAGATATTCAAAAATGATTGAAGATATCGAATCAGGCAAGGCCAAAACTAAAACTTTTACTACTGTAGAGGCTCTAATGCAGGATTTAAATAGTGAAGATTGAACGGCACCTAAGCTTTAAAAGATCCTATCAGAAAAGGATTGCTCAAAATCCGAAGCTTTCTGCTCAAACAATTCTAAGAATTAAACTTTTCTCAGAAAACCCTACCAATCCAGCCTTAAAAGACCATTCACTAAAAGGCAGAAAGTTAGGCTTAAGGGCATTTTCTGTATCCGGAGATATCAGGATTGTATACATAAAAATTTCAGAAAACCATGTACTATTTCTTGATATCGGAAGCCACAACCAGGTTTACTAACGTCTACCCAATTTTCCTCTGAAAAATATAGTCCTATAGTTGATGTTTGGGCTTAAATTTGATACACTACAGGCATGATTAGCCTAGATAGAGGTGAGTATTTTGCAGACCACTTTGGCATGGTCACTGAACCTCATTTTCAACTTTACTCCCGATTTTTAAATAATTCAGGCCCCGAAAGAGTTGGTGCCAGACTAGCCTTTATGGAAACTCCTTTAGCTGTTACAAAATTAAAGACCTTATATCGCAAACTTTCTAATACAGTGTGGGATGAATTGGGCCAAGACGTACTGCGACCATGGCGTGAATTTAAAGGTGCCGCAATCGAAGTGCTTTTAGGAGACTTTATGACTGAAAAAGTTGCGAGAGAAGGAAAACAAATTGTGACCGGAGAAGAGTTGATTAGAGGAATCAGAAACAGCATAATGCTGTATTCCGATGTCGAAAGGAACGGACAGCATCTTCACAGTAAGGGTAAGATTTACTCCTGTCCCGATGCCGTAGGAGTGGCAGTAATACCAAGAGAAATGGCAATACTTTCGAGCGTATATGAATTTAAAGCAGCAGACGAACAACATGAAAGACAAATTAAACAGGCTGGTATTTTAAGAAGAGACTTAGAAGACCCCGATTTTGTAACAATTCTTAAAGAGGCCGTTGCGGAACATTTTTTAATTGATGACAGCCGTAATATGTTAGTTGAATCCAGACTAAGTGCTGAATTAGTTACCGCATCCAACAAAGCCAAAAGAGGCGAAAGACTTTCAGTCTTATATGACAAAGTACATTCACCTGAAATAAACCCTGAATTATTCAGTTTTTTTGTGCTTAAAATAATGGCCGGAGTAATTCAAAAGCCTGGATTTACATGGGACAATCTTTTTATACCTGTAAAGTCGAAGAAGTAGAAAATTAGCTTAAACGGAAGCTGGTGCAGGGGTTGCAATAGTTTTTACTTCAATAGCTTTTGGAGTCCACTTTGGCTTAACCATTCTTAAACATTTTGTGCAATACATATTACCCTGATATTTATGCAGATTTGGTTTTTGAAGTTTTTTAACAATTTGCGCACGTAAGGGCCACTCGGAAGCGCCTGAAGAGCCCTTCTGGTGTCTTGACCAGGTTCTTATATGTGTTTTTTTACTACAAAGTGCACAACTAGACATAATTTTTAACTCCTGCAAACAAGAATACTAAATGTATTTTTAATCTGCATTGCGGTAGAATACCATTTATTAGTAGCAATTTCAATGGAAGCACAAGTACTGGCGCTCGCTATAGTCATATTAGTTTTCTCGGTCATCGTTCATGAAGTTATGCATGGATACGTGGCTTTAATGTTCGGCGATCATACTGCCGAAAGAGCTGGCAGATTAACCTTAAATCCAATTCCGCATATTGATCCAATCGGCACAATTTTAGTCCCCGGACTTTTAATCGTTACCAGTTTGATTACCGGAGGAGCCGGATTTTTAATTGGCTGGGCAAAACCTGTACCTGTAAATCCTTTGAACTTTCATGATCTTAGACGTGGAGAAATCATGGTTTCTTTAGCAGGCGTTGGCGCAAATTTTGTTTTAGCCTTACTATTCGCAGTTCTGTATCATATCAGCGGAGCCTTTTTCCCAAACAGGCTTTTAATACTGGTTTTTGAATTTGCAGTCCAAATTAATTTAGTCTTAGCAGTTTTTAACCTTTTACCGGTTCCTCCTTTGGACGGCTCGAAAGTTTTAATCGCATTGTTACCATACCAAGCCGCCAAAGCTTTTGAGCAAATTTCATTTCAGTATGGTCTTTTTATCCTTTTGATTCTTTTATACTTTAATATCATCGGATTTATCTTTGATTTAGTTATTCCACCTTTAATGCAAATTCTCCAGGTTGGTTGACCACATTCAGATGACGTTAACGCGTTTGATTTTAGCCTCAAAATAGCATGATTAATCCAGTGCCAAAAGCCTTTCTGTAGTTTGACACTTTTCTCTAAAGTTGTTAGTCTTTAGGTGTTTCCGAAAGGAAACAAAGATGGCTAAAAGCCGCCCAAAGGGGCACTTGCCTACTTAGCACGTTTGAAATCTTAAGTTGCATTTTTCTCCACATATTGCAACCTGATAAGGGAATACCTTTTAAAAAGAGGTTTTGCTCAAGTTTTCAGGATCTTTGGATCGTGAGGCAGAGCTCCCGTCTTAAAATTTATCGGGGGAAAACGCTTAAGACACGGCCGAGTAGGCAGAAATTATCTTTATAAAAGGTAAACAAATTTAAATATGGAAGATTAGTTAAACCAGTTGCTGAAAAGTAGCTGGTTTTTTATACCCTGAGCTCGTGGTGGATTTTTCAAGCCTGTTAGTTTAAAATTTAACTTCAGTCTTAAGCCGATGTAGCTCAGTTGGTTAGAGCGCCACTTTTGTAAAGTGGATGTCACGGGTTCGAATCCTGTCATCGGCTCCTTACGACAATCTAATCTATATATAAAAACATTTCATCTATAGAGACATTTTTCTGCTATTGCAAGATTTTGTATCAAGTAATATTCTGTTCTCGTGAACCCAAAGGTTAAGGATATTTTACAGATTCTGGGAATTACAGGCTTTATTGCCGCATCAATATTAATGCCTGGTCTGCCTAAAGTCCTGACTCCATTCTATAAGAAACAATATAAACGCTGGGGTCATTTTAATAAGCGAATTCTTAAAGCCAATTTAAGAAGGCTTCAAAAAAGCGGCGTTATTGAGGAGTCAGAAAATGCAGGCGAAATAATTTATAAAATCTCAGAAAAAGGGAAATTTAAGTTATTTAAATATCGGCTTGATGATATGAATCTAAACAGAACTAGTTGGGATAAAAAGTGGAGGCTTGTTGCATATGATATTCCAAAGGGAAAGAAAAACCAGGCTGAAGCTTTCAGAACACTACTCAAGAAAATGAATTTTATGCAACTTCAAAAAAGTCTATGGTTAACACCATATTCCTGTAATAATGAGATTGAATTCTTAAAACAAATCTATTACTTAGACAATCATGTTTCGATATTAACTGTTTCTGAAATTGAAGGCGAGTCTGAATACAGAAAATATTTCGGAATTTAGTTGTTACTAGTCATTCATTGATACAATTCCTTGCAATGGCAAGATTTTGTATCATGTGAGTGTCTTCCTTGATCTAGTCCTAAATTAAATTTTTTGGTAAAATGCTGCAACGAGTGCCGACATGGCTCAGGAAGAGCACGTCAGATTAGGTAGGTGTGTTTTTGAAAGTTTAGATTGCCGACATGGCTCAGTGGTAGAGCACCTTCTTGGTAAGAAGGACGTCATGGGTCCGATTCCCATTGTCGGCTCCGAACGAAGTGAGGAGACAACAAGAGCTTTGCTCATTGTCGGCTCATTCATAAAAAATCCGACCCTTGTGGTCGGTATTTTTTTGAATTAGTCATCAAGGTAGGAATAAGTAAATTCAGCTGATAACCTAACAATTTAGCCTCGTTGGAATTATCGTTAATAGAATCTATGAATCCGACCCTAACACCGGCTCCCACTCAATTCCTTGCAAATGGACGCCTGCTTAGTGTAAAATTCCAAAGTTATGGCAAAGAAAGACGCAAGAGCAGCAATTGGTTTAGAATGCACAGAGTGCAAAAGCCGGAATTATGTTACTCAAAAAAACTCAACAAACACCAAGGACAAATTGTCTTTGCAAAAATACTGCAAAAAATGCCGCAAATCCACACTTCATCAGGAATACAAACTGAAATAAACCAATAAAGCCAATAACCCAATATACAAATGCCCAATGAGCACACGAGCTTCGCTCGTAAAACTTTAAAGCAAAAAATTGGGAATTGGTTTTAAACAAAGTTGCAAGCTTTGCTTATTTGTATATTTGTTTATTGGTTTATTCAATGTATATTGTAGTTATGGATTTTAAATCCCTGTCCGATCCTGTAGTTATTGTTGGAGATAATGAAAACAAGCCTTCATTTTTAAGCAAAATCCGTCCCCCTAAAACTGATCCTAAAAAATTTATGGGTGCAGGGCTCACTGTACTTTTACTTTTTGCGGTTGGGATAGGGGTTTATGTTGCACAAAGACCTACGAATATAGTTCCGCGCGCGGATGAAGTTCAGCCTTCCTCTGATTTAAGGACTGCTTCCCCATCTGCTTCACTAAATCCGATTAACGATTAAGCAAAGCTTGCGAGCTTGCGCTCTAAACGACTAACAATCACACACCCCTCCTTCGGAGGCAACGATTTTTTATGCACGGGTGGTAGGAATCGAACCTACAACCTACGGTTTTGGAGACCGTTGCGCTACCAATTGCGCCACACCCGTATTTAAACACCCCGTGATTCCTGGGTTAACAATCTATTATATTCCTGCATTCGCAGGTAAAAGGAAGTTAACCCGCTTTGCTTGCATTTAGCAACCAAAGCCCATTTCACCATACACGTATGAAGCAAATTCTACCTTTTGCAAAGCAAACAGGCAAGACTTGCTTACATTGTCAAGCGCGCCTGCGCGAGCTTAGCTCATTCTAAATTGTCCATTTTTATAGTATGCTAAATATATGTCTGTCCCTGAAATCATTCATCGTTTTTCGTTCATCGTTGGTCAGAAAAAACAAAAAATATCTTCAGAAAATAACGAACAGCGAACTACGAACCGATCCGGTTTTACTTTAATAAACCGTGGGACTATTAAAGCTAGCCCTACAGGCTTCACTTTAATTGAATTAATGATTGCAATTACTATTATTGCCGTCCTTTCAACTGTGGCATTCGTTTCCTATTCTAAAGCCCAGCAGCTTGGTCGGGATGCAAAAAGAAAACAGGATTTAAGAACCATAGCAATATCATTGGAACTCTATAAACAAAGAAACGGCAGATATCCATGCGCAGAACCATGGCAGGATAGTAATGATACTCAACCCTGGATAAGAGACTCATTACTATCGCCAAATACAATTTGTGATAACTTAAAGCCCGCTTTTGATACTAACTATATAAGCGCCCTACCTAAAGATCCTAGGAGCACAGGTTCGAGTCCATCCGCTGGTGGAAATTTTGTTTACGGATATAGAGCTTTCGAGTGCGGAACGGACGGTTCGCATTATATTCTTATAGCTGAACTTGAAAATACTAGTGATCCTGACAGAGCTATTTTAACTACACCATGGTGCGGAGGAACCTATGCCGATATCACTAGTGCCACTAATAAATTCATCATTGCCAATTAATCATGGATGAAATCCCAAAAGCAAAGCACGACCACGGCCCTTTAAAATTCCCTGAACATTTTCTGTGGGGGACTGCAACCAGCGCCCACCAGGTTGAAGGAAATAATACCAATAGTGATTGGTGGGAATGGGAACAAAGAAAGCCTTTGGATAAACAGAGCGGAAAAGCGGCGGATGAATACAACCGTTATGATGAGGATTTTGAAATTGCAAAATCCCTTAGTTTAAACTCCCAAAGGATTTCTATTGAGTGGGCCAGAATCGAACCTGTAGAGGGACAATTCGATCAATCAGCAATAGATCACTACAAACTAGTTTTAAAATCCCTAAAAGCAAAACATTTTAAGGTTATGTTAACTCTCTGGCATTTTACACTGCCAAAGTGGATTGCAGATATTGGCGGCTGGGAAAATGCTCAAACAACAGATTATTTTCTGAGATTTATCGAAAGAGTCGTACCGGAATTTGACGATTACGTTGATTTTTGGGTGACTTTAAACGAACCGGGTGTATACGCATTTATGTCATACCTGCAAGGTTTTTGGCCCCCTCAGAAAAAAAGCCGCTGGGCAGCTTTAAGGGTCCAGTGGAATTTAGCAAAAGCGCATCAAAAAGCTTATAAACTTTTAAAAATGCAATCCCGCCACCCGGTTGGAATCGCCCAAAATATGCAGTCATTTCACTCAAGTCATAAGCATTCTATAATAGAGCTTGCATCGGTTTACGTCAGTGATATCATCACTAATCATGCCTTCTACAAATTAACCGGCTACGACACTCATGATTTTTTGGGAATTAACTATTACTTTCATCACAGGTTTAATAGAAGAGATAAATTTTTACCCACCGTGGAGGATGCAAGAGAGCAGCACAGAGACATTTCGGATTTAGGCTGGGAGGTTTTTCCGGAAGGAATTTATGATGTCTTAATGGATATTTCTAATCACAAGCCAATTTATATAACTGAGTGCGGAATTGCTTCAACCAACGATGACCGCAGAACCAGATTTCTAATTCAATACTTGTCCGAAGTTTTTCGGG
Source organism: Candidatus Daviesbacteria bacterium (assembly GCA_021731695.1). Lineage (GTDB taxonomy): Bacteria > Patescibacteriota > Microgenomatia > Daviesbacterales > UBA10151 > JACPKO01. The sequence continues at coordinate 96,777 of JAKFWZ010000080.1, forward strand.
CGGTAGAATCCGGAGTTAGAGTTAAAGGATTTTTCTACTGGAGCTTAATTGATAATTTCGAATGGGATAAAGGATTTGATCCGAGATTTGGGTTGGTCGCGATTGATTATAAAGATCAGCAGAGGACAGTGAGAGCTTCGGCTTATGTTTATTCAGAAATTGCCAAACATAATCAAATGCCTCATTCGCTGCTTCGGCTTTTGGGTCATACTGTAAGAGTTGAGGAAGTATTATGCTACATGCATGACAAGCCAAAAGCGCTTTGCCAGCATTTTAATACGTGATATGCAAAACGTGATATGTAAAACGACTATATATTACGCAATTTTTTCCATATAACGTATGCCGTATTACATATCACTTATAACCTAACCTATGAACTATTTAGTACTTGCTACAATTGCATATCTACTTAATGCTGTCGCAATTACCATCGACAAAATTTTACTTGTCAAAAGATTGCCAAACCCTGCACTTTATGTTTTTTATATTTCTGTTTTTAGCTTAATTGTTTTTTTCGGAATTCCATTTGCAACATTTCCTGATCAATGGGCTTTTATAAATGGCTCAATTTCTACAATACTTTGGACATTAGGCGCCTATTTTATGTTCAAAGCCCTAAAAGATGGCGAGGCGGTTCGTGTTGTTCCGATAATCGGAACTCTTATTCCGTTAATTCTATTTGCCATGGCCGCGGTTTCAGATACGATAAATTTAAACGAGATATGGGCGGTTGTATTTTTACTTATTGGTTTAATTTTTCTAATTCTTCCTTATTTAAAAGGCAAATTTTCTAAAGTAGAAATTTACTACGAAATAATTTCAGCTCTTTTATTTGCTAATTCATATTTTCTTTTAAAGGTCGCTTATGACACCAGCAACTTTTTATCTGTCATGGTTTATTCGAGAGTTGTTTTAGTTCCGATTCTTTTAGCAATTTTAATCATTCCGTTTTTGCGAAAAAAAGTTTTCAGCAGCGACTCCCCCCGAGAAAAAATAAATCTATGGAGCAAAACCGGTTTTATTCTTTTAATCGGCCAGGCTTGTGGAGGATTTTCAGGTTTACTCCTAACCTTTTCAATCTCTCTGGCAAATCCAGCCGTAATCAATTCAATTCAGGGAATTCAATATGTCTTCTTATTCATTTTAGGTTTAACTGTCGCTAAAAAATTCCCCGCTGCCTTCAATGAGAAATTAACAAAGTCTCATTTCGGAGCAAAGATTATTGGAATTATTTTTATATTTTTTGGATTGGGGATTTTGTCTTACTCTGCTCAACCGATTCCAATTCAGGAACGCGGGCTAACTTTTTCTCCCCGTTATGCAAATGAATTAGGCCTTCCGGCAATGGAAACTTATAACCAAGTCCTACACGATTTGCAGCCCGACTTAATTAGATTGCCGATATATTGGGATGAAGTTGAAAAAAATCCGGGTGAATATAATTTTTCAGAAATTGAAGAAATGGTTAAAATGGCTGAAATTGGTGGCTCTGACATAATCTTAACTTTAGGTTTTAAACAGCCAAGATGGCCTGAATGTTTTGCACCCCAATGGGCAAAAGAATTATCTAAAGATCAATTCGATCAGAGAATTTTAGACTTAGTTCAAAAAGAAATTGAGACTTTTAAAAAGTATCCGAATATTAAATATTGGCAGGTAGAAAACGAACCTTTAGTAGAATTCGGAAAATGCCCATTACCGGATAAACAAAGATTAATTCAGGAAATAGAAATTGTAAAAAATCAGGATAACCGGCCTGTGATGATTACTGATTCAGGAGAACTATCAAGTTGGTTTAGCACTGCAGGACTTGGTGATGTTTTCGGAACGACACTATACAGAAATGTCTGGAGCCCATTACTCGTTCGTCCATTTACTTATCCCTGGCCCCCATTCTTTTATACTTTAAAATATGAATTGGCAAAATTAATAAATCATACAAAAAACCCAAGTATGATTTCCGAACTTCAGGCTGAACCCTGGCCGGCCGATGCAAAAAGCATTCCTGAGGTAAATTTATCAAAACAGATTGAACTTTTTCCTGTCAGAAATCTTGACAAAAATTTGATGTATGCCGAGCAGGCAAAAATGGGGCCGATTATTTTTTGGGGAGCGGAGTGGTGGTATTACATGAAAGACAAAGGAAATGATGCATATGTCCAAAAAGCTAAAGAAATATTCAATTAAAAGACTTCAGCTTTTTAAGTCAAACTAAACCCCTCAGCAATAAGCACAGCTTTTCTACGAATAAGCTATAGTATTTAAATATTGTTATAGTTTGATGCTTTAGATCCTACTTTTTTTTACTCAATTTTTTATTTAGAATGGGCTCATATCCCCCTAATTTTTGCAAATCTTGCTCTTTAAAAAGTGTGTTAAGGGTTTCGTGAAAAGAACTATAACTTAAATTTTAAGGGCTTATAGTTATTAATGTTTTGGTGTATGATTCAGGCAAGTAGAAATGATTTTGTTTATGGAAAAAGCAAACTCGAAAAATAGTAAAAAAAGGTTACTTCTGTTACCTCTGCTTTTGGTGCTCTGGTTACTGGTTAAACTCGGTGAATTTGGAATATATACTTTCCTTACTCTTCTAATCCCGTTTAAAAAAATCTTATCATTCAGACCAAAATTCAAAATCACCACTCCAAAAATCAAATGGGAATTAAAAGAAAAACCTGCCAGCCAGCACACATCTCAGAAGAAAGTTAAAAAAAGCTCTGAAAATTTCATTTCAAAATTTTTTCCAAAAAGAGCGCGACTTTCCTTTTTACTGCTTTTTATTTCTCTAGGTTTTATCTTTTACACATATTTTGTTTTAGAAATTTCGAGCAACCTCCCGTCGCCTCTTAATTTAAAAACCTTACCAACGCCGGCAACAACAGAATTTTATGACAGAAACGGAACGCTGCTTTACAGATTTTATGAAGGAAAAAATAGAACACCGGTTAAACTTTCCGAGATTTCTCCTGATTTAGTGCATGCCACAATCGCAATGGAGGATAAAAATTTCTATAAACATTGGGGCGTTGATGTTGAAGGTCTCGCCAGAGTTGCTTTGATTTTTCTTCGTGAGGGAGAGGTTCAGGGTGGTTCAACGATAACTCAACAGTTAATAAAAAATACTCTTTTGACTCCCGAGAGAACACTACAAAGAAAAACCAAAGAAATAATTCTAGCTTTCTGGACTGAACGGGTATTTAAAAAGGATGAAATCTTAGAAATGTATTTTAATGAAGTTCCCTATGGAGGAACTGCCTGGGGAGTTGCAGCTGCCTCTCAAACGTATTTCGATAAAGATGTAAAAGATTTGGATTTAGCTGAAAGTACATTTTTGGCGGGGTTACCCGCTTCGCCAACTACATATTCGCCCTATGGCACAAATCCTGAACTGGCAAAATTAAGACAAAAAGAAGCTTTGCGAAGAATGATCGAGGAAGGATATATAGATGAAGAAACTGCAAACAAAGCTTATGCCGAAGAATTAAAAATTAAATCACCGGTTAATGAAATAAAAGCTCCACATTTTGTTTTATATGTCCGTGCGAAGTTAGCAGAAAAATATGGTGAACGGTATGTTTCCCAAGGGGGACTTAGGGTTTATACAACTTTAGACTTAAAGTTGCAGGAAATGGCAGAAAAAATTGTTGCTGATGAAATTGAAAAAGTTAAGAACCTGAAAGTTTCAAACGGCGCGGCAATGATAACTGATCCAAAAACCGGTCAAATATTAGCCATGGTTGGCAGCAAAAATTATTGGGACTTAAACGGTGGAAACTTTAATGTAACAACGGCTTTAAGACAACCGGGATCTTCAATCAAACCTGTAACTTATGCAACAGCTTTTAAACAAGGATATTTACCGGGTAATATTTTGCTTGATACTCCAATAACATTTAAAAACATCTGGGAAACTTATACTCCGGTAAATTACGACGGCAGATTTCACGGTGCTGTAACAATCAGAACAGCACTGGGATCTTCATATAATATTCCTGCAGTAAAAGTTCTGGCTTTAGTCGGACTTCCGGAGATGTTAAAAACAGCCAAAGATTTAGGAATCACAACTTTAACGGATACTAATCGTTACGGCTTATCTTTAACTCTGGGCGGAGGGGATGTCAGAATGATCGACATGATGAGCGTTTACGGAACTTTTTCTCAAATGGGAAAGAAAAATCCAATAATTGAAACTTTGGAAATTACAGATATACGGGGGAACGTTATTGAAAATAATCGCCAGCCAAAACCTGAAATTGCCTTATCACCGGAGGTGGCATTTTTTATTACCGATATTTTAGCTGACAATAAAGCACGCGCTTCAGCTTTCGGAACTAACTCATTATTGAACATTCCGGGCTACGCAGTTGCTGCAAAAACCGGAACAACAGACAACAAGAGAGATAATTGGACTTTCGGTTACACGCCAAATTATGTTGTAGGAGTTTGGGTTGGGAATAATGATAATACGCCAATGGATCCCAAATTAACTTCAGGCATAACAGGAGCCGCTCCGATTTGGAATAAAATTGTGGTTGAATTATTAAATGGCAGCACACCGATTGCATTTCAAAAACCTTCAAAAATTACCGATGGAACTGTTGATGGACGCAAAGATTTAGTGTTGACCGGCAAAAAACCTAAATCAATTGTCGGTACAAAAAAGGAAATTGTTAAAACAGAAATTCCTGAGGAGCAAAAAACTGAAGAAAAAGAGGTGATAACTTTTA
>JAKFWZ010000070.1 GCA_021731695.1 Candidatus Daviesbacteria bacterium
CCAGTGACAAGTTGCCTGGTGTAGTGAGTGAATTCTGCTTCAGATTTTCACATCCTGAAATGTTCGAAAATCCCCACTACTACTTGCTAATCACATTGCATCTTGTACCAACTCGTTAATATTACCCGAAACTAAGTTTTGAGTTTAATATCCGAATCTGTGTTGGTATTATTTATACATGAAGTCGAAGTGGTTCCACTTGAAAGAGATGGTGTCAAACGAAAGACGAATGGGAATGTCTCTGCGAGATGCAAGTAAAAAGTACGGAATACCATCTTCAACTTTAAGCGGATGGTTTAAAAATGTATCGATTGAAGAAAAACATAAAACAAAATTAAGAAATAATTGGATTAAAGGTCTTATTAAGGCCAGAAACAAGGCTGTAGTTTCGAATAACTTGCAGAAACAAAAGCGGTTAATGTTGGCTGAAAAGGAAGCTTTGTTTGCTCTTGCTGGAATTGATACAAGTCAAAAATACATTATTGAACTAGCATTAGCTTTGCTTTACCTGGGGGAAGGGTTTAAAACACAGAATGGTACGGGAATGGGCAGTTCAGATCCTTTAATTCTAAGGTTTTTTGTGTTTGCCCTGATTGAAATTTACAAAGTTGAAATTGCTTCAATTAAATGCAGTTTGCATCTCAGGGCTGATCAGGATCCCGATAAAATGCAATATTACTGGGCTAATGAATTGAATTTACCCCTAAGTAATTTTACTAAATCCAGTGTTGATCTAAGGACTAAGGGTAGACCTACTTATCCGACTTACAATGGAGTTTGTGTGGTTCAATGTGGTAATATTTCAATTCAGCGAAAGTTAGTATACTTAAGCCGGATTTTTTGTGAGCGAGCGGTTAGCTCAGCTGGTAGAGCGCCTACTTGACGTGTAGGAGGTTTCACAGGTTCGAGCCCTGTACCGCTCACATATTACGAGTTGCTTAGCTCCGCGGAGAAAAGTGTATTATCCCCTCGAGTCACAAGATTAACCTTTTAACGCGTGAAGAATTTTACCTCTGGGATCTTCCGGTATCTCTTCCTGCTGGAGAGTAAATCCTAGTTCCTGCATATGTTTTTCGGCTTCACTGAGCCCGCTTTTTAAAGCAAAGCTAATAGCGAGAAGTTCAGGTTTTCCCTGGAGAATTGATTCTACTACTTCAGCTCCCCATGGAATTACCTGTAATTCCACTCCTGGTTTTAAAACTCTATAGCTTTCGGAAGCACCTCTTTTTAATGCCTGAATATTTCTTGTTAGAAGTTCGCTAAAAGCAAGATTAGAAATTATAAGATCTACACTTGCATCATCGAAAGGTAATGCGCTCATAGTTCCATTAATATATCTTTCAGGATTTGAAAGGATAGAAGTTCTAAATTCTGCCATAGTTTGTGTCGCGCCGATTATTTCGCCTTCAGGTAATGAGCCTCTGCTTAGATAAGCTTCTACATCTCGATATACTCTCCTGGGATTTTCATATCTTGGATCGATTGAATAAGCATCTGCACCCAGTTCCAGGAGTCGAGCGGTCATATTTGATGCCCCTCCTCCAATATCAAGAATTCTCAATCCCAAAACACTTTGTGGAAAGCTGAATTGTGTTATAAGAGAGTCATAATCCATGGCTGAACAAGGCACTCTATACGCCGTCTCTCTTTCTCTCATTTGTGCTAATCTGTCGGGATTATAAGACATAAATTGTATTATAGGATGTATCTAAGGTAAAGCAAAGTATTATCCTGCTCCCTGTCCACCTGTTGAAGATAAAAATCCACCTTCTGCAACTTTATCCATATTCATATCAGGTGCCCCGCCGGCTGAAGCAATTTTTTGTTCTTTTTCCATTTTTTTAGCCTGTTTTTCCTGTGACTTCGTCGCAATTTCAAACATCGAGGAAGCATAAACTGTAATTCGTCCGAAACTATCCTTAATTCCCTTATACGATTCCTGACCGATTTTAGCGGTTTTGTTAATATTTTCCTTTTCAGCTGCATCCATTCTTGCTGCATCTGCATTGGGGGCTGCTCCAACTTGTGCCTTAAGGCCCTCGTAAAAGGCTTTAATATTATTTTGTTTCTTCATATTCTCAGCTTTCTTTTCCGCAGCTTTTTGCGCCTTAACCGGATCTGTCTCAGCTTTTTCTTTCCTTTTGGCTTTTTTAGGTTTAACAATATCGAGCGTATCCATAAATATTTCGCCAAAAATTGCGAGGGCTCCAAAAAGACCTTTACCGATTTCCTTACCTGCGCTTCCTACATTAAGTTTAAATCCGGCTTCTTCTAAGCTTGAACCGCTGCCCTTCAAATTATCCTCAGGCGTAAACATATCCTTAAATTCATTCTGGTGGAAGTTTTGATTTTGAGAAATTTCCAAATTCTCTAGTACTCTTCTCTCTGTAAGCTCCATCTGAACAACAGGAGTTTCAACGGCTGTTTGTTTGAGATCCTCTGTCCTTAAATTATAAAAGTCAGCCCAATTGTTAGAGATTTCCTGTTTATGCGCCTCTGTATACGTAACCTCTGTATTATCAGGTTCTGCCTGTTCAAATTCAGTAATGTTTTCGATATTTTTAAAAAGATTATCGTTTGAGATGCCTGGAGAAGGGGTTTGTGTAGGATTCATGTATATGTATTATATCATTGAAAGTGAAGCTGATCAAATAACTATAAGATACGAGTTCTGTGAACAGTATTCTGATAAGTTCCGATTCTTTTTAAAGAGTATTACATAATTGACAAAGTAATACTTTATATATATAGTAATATCATGCAGTTTACAACATCAGTAACTCAAAAGGGGCAGGCTACGATCCCTGCAGCTATCCGTAAAGTTTTAGGCATAAAAACAAATACTAAAATTGTCTTTGAGCTTAAAAATAAAAACGAGGCTGTAATCAGACCTGTCACGGATTTCTTTTCCCTAAAAGGCTCTGTTAAAACGGATAAACCGTTTGATTTAAGTGCCATGGAAAAAGCCATAGGCGATGACATTGTTAAAAAATATGTCAAAAAATCTTCTTGACACTAATTTAATTATCCGTTTCCTGGTTAATGATGATTCCGAAAAAGTTAAAAAAGTCGAGGATCTGCTAAGGAATACAGATAATACGAACATATTGCCTGACACAATTATTGCAGAGATAATTTGGGTTTTGAGTTCCTACTATTACCTTCAGAAATCTGAAATTACCGAAAAAATTAAAGCCTTAATTCATGTGGAGTCTGTAGATTGCAACGCGGTACTGATTAATAAAGCGCTTTCGTTGTGGGAGGAGAATAATATTTCCTATGTAGATTCATATCTGGCTGCTATAGCTGAGCTTGGAAACATTACTCTTTTGTCGTATGATCGTAATTTGAAATCTGTAAGTTCAATTACAGTGAGAGAGCCGTAAGATAAAGCATTGCATAGAAGCCCGAGTGGTGAAATGGTATACACGATAGATTTAGGATCTATTGCCGCAAGGCGTGGAGGTTCAAGTCCTCTCTCGGGCACAAGTTTTGGGTTCTGCACTTTGTGCAGGTTCCAAAAATTTTGACGGAGCATGAGGCTTTAATCAAATCTATGATTTGGTTCAGCTTCCCGCCTTGGCGGGATGAGTGTATTGTCCTCTCTCGGGCACAATCAACTGAATCTTTTAACAGCAGAGGCATGAGCTTTGTTTTCCAGTTCATCATCTAATGCCTTTAATTCAATCTCTTTACCATATTTAACCTCTAAAGCTTTTTTAATTAACCAATCAGCTAATTCAGGATTCTTTGGCAAAAGTGAGCCGTGCATATAGCAGCCGATTGCATTCTTATATATACAGCCTTCGGTTCTGTCCTCGCCATTATTTCCAAATCCTTTTATCAGTTTGCCTAAAGGTTTTGCACCCTGTCTGCCGGCCGGCAGGCCTTCATTAAGAAAAGTGCGGCCGGAATGGTTTTCGAAACCCACTAAAAGGTTATGAGTTATGGGAGCTGGGTTATGTGAATTATTTTTACTCATAACTCCTAACTCATCACTCATAACTTTGATTACAATATTCCCAATCATTCTCTCCTCCGATGCATTTGTGTATGCAGGGAAGATTCCAACACCTTTTAATTTTTCGCCTTCCTCAGGTGCGTAATAATCGCCTAATAGCTGATATCCGCCGCAGATTGATAAAAGCGGAACTCCTCTTTCAATTTCTTCTTTTAAAATAGGGCCTTTTTTAATTAAGTCTTTGGCTACTGCAATTTGGGATTCATCCTGCCCCCCGCCAAAGAAATACAAATCTGCATCACCTTTTTTAAACCCTGATCCAACTGAAATCTGTTTTAATTCTACTTCAATTCCCCGCCACTCACTTCGTTTTTGCAGCGCAATAATATTCCCGGTGTCCCCGTAAATATTCATTAAATCGCCGTATAAATAGCCGATTGTTAGTTTCATAGCTTGTTTTTCGTCATTGCGATATCGCGAAGCGAAGAAGCAATCTCAGTAAGCTCTGGGATTGCCGCGTCGGCCCAAGGTCTCCTCGCAATGACGCTCATTCCTTCCAGTATTCCTTCTTAACTCCTTTTTTAACTAAGATCTTTTGTAATTCTAAAAGCGCAGTGTACGTTGGTAATATAAATAGTCTGCCTTTTGTTGATTTAACAGCTTTATCGAATACCTGTTCAATATCAGATTCGATTGCCGGAACCGGAAAATCAGCATATTTAAGTCTTAGAGCCATATCAAGCGATCGTGTCCCTGACACGTAAAGCTGATAGCTGTGGGCCCCCGAAGGGGAAGATGGCTGATAGCTTTCAAATGGAATATCCCAAATCCATGAAACATCTTTTCCGTCTGCAAAATTATCGTTTAAAGCAAGTATCAGTGAATCCTGCGGAGTTAAAGCGGGCATAACAGTTTGCATAACCTGAGTTGCTCCAACCGGATTTTTAATTAAGAAAATATAACCTTCCTTCCCGTTAAGTAAAAACTTTTCGCTTCTGCCGAAAGATGAACTTAAATCTTTAAGGCTCCCGGCCTGGGATTCATTTAAGTTGCCTATCAGATACTTTGCAGCTAAGGCCGCGGTTGCATTACAGACATTGTAATCACCGGGAATTGATATAGAAACCGGAGTATTGAATTTGTCTGCTATGAAATGAAAGTCCGAATCTGAAAATGTAGTTTTTAAATCGACTGCTTTAAAATCTGCTTTTCTTATGCCTGAAGACTTTTTCTCTCCCGGAATAGTGAGTCCTTCGACAGTAAAATTATAAGTTTCTTTACCTGTTTTCGCTAAAGAATTTAAACTCCCGTCATCAGTATTTATAAGTAGTTTAGTTTTATCCGGAAGCTTTTTTAGAGTGTTTAACCACTTATTAACTATCGAATCAACTTCACCATAACGATCAAGCTGATCTCTGTAAACATTCAGCAGGATTATTAAATCGGGCTTTATTTTAGGGGCAAGAGTATTAAATGCAGCCTCATCAACCTCCCAAATTGCCACCTGTTCCTTAATTTTTCCGTTTAATGAGGCATGTTTAATTAGAACAGAAGCAATCCCCCTTTCTAAATTTGACCCCGTTTTATTTCTTATTACCTCGATTCCTTCTGATTTGTATAGTTGAGCGAGCATTCCCGAGGTAGTAGTTTTACCATTTGTACCTGTAATAATAATTTGTTTTGGAATTTGAGACGAGAGACCCTGAATCAGATTGGAATCAACTTTTAGCGCATAAAGACCTGAAGCCGCGAATCCTCCGCCTAATTTAAGTGTTCGCGAAAGAAAGAATGTCAATTTGCCTAAAAAAATAGCTGCGATGGTTTTGAACATGCAGCATAATTATAACCTCAATAGAGCTCAATTGTTAATTTAATATATCAATTCTAAACGTATGATTTACGTTCGCAAGAGTTGCCTTAAGATTTCTTGTTTCAGGCAAATCAGATGTAAGCTCAGTATTAACAAGCTCAAGTTCAGCAAGTTCAACGTCAAACGGATAGTTAGCTGCATATTTTTCAATATCGTTCATAAAGAAGTTAACATGAGTTCCCCAAGTTTTAGATGAGGCATATTTTTTGTTCATCGAAAAAGGCTCCGTATAACCTTTATCTACGTAATTTTCTTTAAGTCCTTTTGAGATTGTAAAAATAGCTTCTCTCCATGATTTAAATTTCAAAACATTATCTCCGTAAACTCCCCATCCCCAACCGTTGTATGAAGTGTATAAAGGATCATGTCCTCCAGGAATAGCTTTACCGAAAGTAGATTCAGTACCGGCAATAGACGCAACAAGTCTCCAGTCAAGTTCGTACTGGTCTGCCGCATCAATAAAGTCTTGTGCGTTATTTTCTAAAGGTGAATTATGTTTGGCTAAATAATCCTTTAAGATAAGAACTCTTTTATCGACAGGTTTAGCCTCTATTGTCATCAACTGCTCATCAGCAGCGTACACAGGTTTGACCCCTGTTATTAATGTAGGAAGGGCTAATTGAGAAAGGACTAAAAGACCCAAAAGTATTTTTTGAAGTTTCATAATTGTTTTTCTGTTAACAAGCTGTGTTTATGACTTTGCAAGCTTTGCTTATGAACAGAATCTCGAAGCTTTGGGTTAATCTCCAAGATTGAATTGAATAGTATATACTATGAGCCTTAATTTGTCAAATAATTAGGGCGTAGCTAATCCTAGAAGATGGCTTTTAGGGCTAAACTTATTCTTTCCTTGAAGGTTTGAGTTTAAGTATCCGTTCCCAGCTAATCTTAGGAAAATTAGGACTTTCAAGCAGTGACAAATGTATTCCCCTTGGTTCAGAGAATTTTGAGCTGACTTTTGGTCCTTCTAGAAGTCTCTGAAGTACACTTTCATACCACTTTCTAAAATCCTCAGCGTCATCCTCTGGAACTGTGTTAAATGCATCTTGAGCCATTGACATAAATTCTTCAGGATCAATATACTGTGGGTCTCTAAGTTGCACTGGGGTTAATGGGTTGGTAAATATTCTTCTAAGCTTCCTTTGCCGATCTTCCAGCCTTTCTATGATGACATCGTTTGAGTACACTGCAGTTCTAATTGCGTCTTTTCCGTATCCTTCTTCTGCTACGATACCGAATCCGTTTTCTCTAATAACACTTGGTATTTTTCGCTTGTCATCAGCTTGATGATATAGTTGTGCTAGTTCGTCAACCTTCTTCTGTGAAAAACCTTTATCTCTAAGGTACCCTAATACACTTACTACTTCATCCGGGCTAGGAAAAAACGAAAAATCGCGTTGATCACGGACCCAAAATTTATCTAGGACGAATAGATAGTAAACTCTACCTTCAAAATACACAGTGATGCCGCCTTTATCGTAGGGACCACCCTCATTGTGCTCTCTTATGTATTCTTTTTTATATGGATTTGGTTCAGTTATTGTTACGAATGGCAGCCTGAGTCTCTCGGCATGACCTTTAAAGAGTTGAGCAAGGTCTTCATCAAGGAAATCTTTGGTTTCTGTTGTTTTAGCAAAGAATCCCGCCAGTTCTAATCTTGAGGTGCCGGCACTACCGTAGGCTATAATTTCATTATAAGAGCCTCTTCCGGTTTGACGTAATATATCTTCAGGAGCTGGAACACTCATATTTTGCGCCTGGCGAATTAATAAATTTCTATTGTATAGATGAGCACCAATGTCATGGTTTGATCCCATTAATAAATTAGCAGAAGGAACTCCAACTATAAGGCCAGCCTGACCCCAGGTTCCAGTGTGATTTTGGTCTATAAGGGACATTGATAGAGCAATTCTTCCAGATAATCCCTCCGGAGATTGTGATAAATTTATACTCTGATCGCCCTCTAGCGACTTAGTTATTTCAGATCTTATTTGCTCTTGTGCTGCGAGTGTGTTCATATGCACTCTGGATGCTGGATTTATAGCATGTACTAGGTATCTGAAATTTTGAGTGTCATGCTGATCAGGATTAGTCGTAGAACCCCAATTTGTTTCTTTCATGATCAAGATTATAGCAAAAATTTACGTATAATACAAACTATAGGTTAATTGCGAATTACGTTAAATTTTAAGAAGAGTTTGGGCTAGTACTTCAGGGTCATGTCTTAAAAGATGTTCTTTTGGTGAATATTTTGCCAGGTTGGCTTTTATAATCTTGGCATTAGAAGCTATTTTTTTAATCTCAGCTTCATCTAGTTTAACCTGCATCTGTCCTTCTTTGGCATACAGCTTTTCGATATCTGAATCAATTGAATCCGCATTCGCCACAATATAATCAATTCGATTACCGTCACCGAGATAAAACGAAAGAGCCTTTATAAAATCGGAAGCTTTAAAAGAATCAGTTTCACCCCTCTTGGTCATTAAATTTAAAACAAAAATTAATTTAGCTTTTGAAGAATTGATAGCTTCGGCAACTCCGTTCACTAAAAGATGAGGCAATATAGAAGTATAAAGGTCTCCTGCAGAAAGAACAATTTTATCAGCTTGGGCAATTTCTTCTAAAGCTTTAGGATTTGCATCAGCCTGAGAATCAAAATAGATCCTTGAAATCTTATCTTTTGGTTTAAATTCCTCTCCTTCGCCACGAGTATCGATAAGAGTTTCGCCTTCAATAACGTTTCCGTCAACAGTTTTAGCGCATAGCTCCAAATCTGATAAAGACACCGGAACGACCTGACCCCTGACTCTAAATAATGCACGGGCTGCATCTAATCCTCTGTCGGCTCCCTGATATAAAAGTTGTAATTGGGACTGAATAAGATTTCCTAAAGCATGCCCCTTTAGAGGGCCGTCTACTTCTTTAAACCTTTCATTAAATAATCTTTGGGCGACCTGACGCTGGGCATCATCTTCCATTAAAGCCAGTAAGCACTGTCTCGTATCTCCCGGAGGTAAAACTCCCATTTCAACCCTAAGTCTTCCTGAGCTTCCGCCAGAATCCCAGGTTCCGGTTATCGCAATAATAAGTTCAGGATTGTTTTCATCGACTAAACCACGAAGTAAAGAATAGTGTCCAGTCCCCCCGCCAAGTGTGACTATTTTCTGATCAGTTTTGCTCATCATTCCCACTAAAGATACCACAATACCGCAAGAGTGGGAAATAAAAGATTTTTGGGGTAGAATTGGATAACTTCTTCGCCCCGGTGCTGGAATGGTAGACAGGCTAGCCTCAGAAGTTAGTGCCAGCAATGGCGTGGGAGTTCAAATCTCCCCCGGGGTACAAGATTGACTTTCGGTAAAACTTTGGATATGTTAACTTAGCATGGGGATAAGCATTAGGTGGAGTGCTAAGTTAGCTTATGTAGTAGGTCTTATTGCCTCTGATGGGTGCTTATCAAATGATAGAAGACATATTGATTTTACCTCTAAGGATTTGGAACAAGTACAAACCTTCGCCAGATTATTAAAACTAAATAACAAAATTGGAACAAAAGGAATAAGCAGGAAAGATGGTCAACTTTACTATAGAATAGAGTTTGGAAATGTTAATTTCTATAGATTTCTATTAAAAATAGGATTAACTCCAAATAAATCGAAAACAATAGGTATACTTTTAATTCCGGATAAATATTTTATTGATTTTTTAAGAGGCTCTTTTGACGGTGATGGACATTCTTACTCTTATTGGGATCCCAGATGGAAAAGTAGTTTTCAGCTATATATTGGATTTTCATCAGCCAGTCTTAAGCACATTGAGTGGTTACAGTCTAAAATTGAGAGTTTATATAACCTGAGGGGAAATGTTAAAAAAGGAAATCGCTCATTCCAGCTTGAGTTTGCAAAATACTCTTCGCTTCTTTTAATTGAAAAAATTTACTATAAAAAAGGTCTACCATTTCTTACAAGAAAGCACTCGAAAATTACAGCTGCATTAAGTATAATATCGACCAGTAAGCGGACGTGGCGGAATGGTATACGCGTATGATTGAGGTTCATATGCCGCAAGGCGTGGAGGTTCAAGTCCTCTCGTCCGCACAGTTTAGGTTATAATACAAATGGCTTAGGGTTAAGATAGTAAAACACTGAAGTCCAGTGAACTTCTAACTTACTGTTCAGTCGAAGTCGTTTAGACTTCGAAAACAGGGCACTTTAGATAGTTATACGCGAAGCGGAACTATCGCAAGGGCCCCGAGCGCAGCGAAGGGGCACTTAGCTCAGTTGGTAGAGCGCTTCGTTTACACCGAAGATGTCAGGGGTTCGAGTCCCTTAGTGCCCACATTAAAAAGAGGCTATCTTTAGATAGACTTTTTTAAATTGGTTTTGGTAGGGAGCGAATTAAATCTTTGAAGACCGTAGGTCGCAAGCTCTGCTTATTTGGTTCGGCTTTTTCTTTCTAAGAAAATGGGTGTATTGTCCCTTAGTGCCCACATAAAAGAAAGTAAAAAAAGGTGATTTTATCGAAATCTTCTTAACTGCTGGAATTGCGCACTTAATGCTTCATTTGTTAAATATGCCCCATAGGTACCAGAAGGATTTAACGGTTGATTTCGTGATTCATCTCTAATCTTTGTCTGTTCATCTTGGGGCAAAGAACTAAATTGACTTTGTTGAAATCTGATTACTTCACCTAGGTTGGATAGTCTTGAAATATCAGGAACAGAAGCGCTTGGTTTTGTATATGTAAAAATAGTATGCCCCGCAGCGTCTGTCCACTGTCTTAGTACCCGGGTGTTTTCTGGGTTAATGTCAATTTGTCCGGCAGCATTCCGGTTAACAACAACACATGTTTCTTGAAGCTTGTAGCCAGCTTCTTTCTCACGCAGCGCCTTCATTTGTTCATCAAATTCTGCTTGACGAACAGCACGTCGAGCTTTTATTCCTGCCAATACCTCAGGAGGTAGGTTTTTTAATTCGTCTAAAGGGTCCCGATCCATGAGAGAATTATATCATATTATAGGTTATAAATGAATTTAATACCCATTGATTTGACTAAATTTTATTAATAAGATTAATTGAAGTTATGGACTCAATATTAAAAATTCTCGCACTTTATGGTTTGGTCTTTTTGCTTTTGACTTTAACTGCAAATTTTCTCTGGAGAGCTTTTCCTAAAATAAAAGGAGACATTTATCTACAAAATACCGGAATTGATTTCTATATTCCCTGTACATCTTCGGTAATTATTACAGTCATCATCACAATGCTCTTCTTCAATTACTTCAAGTAAGCTTTTTGTCTAAAGAACTTATTTAAGTTTCGATAATTAAGCTGCTATTATAAAATGAGTGAATATTAAAAAATGCTCCATGTGCGGTGAAGTAAAAAGTGTTTCGGAGTTTTACCAAAGAAGAAAACATCGTAGCGGAGAGTATTACGAAAAATGTAAAGATTGTTCTAAGACGCGGGGTAGAAATTATTACCACCAAAACCATGAGCGTCAACTACGACTGGCTTTACTCAGAAAAGATAGATATAAAGAGGAACGAAGAAAATGGCTTGAAAAAATAAAGGATAGACCTTGTATTGATTGTGGTGTAAAATACCCTCCATATATCATGGATTTTGATCATAAAGATGGTGTGGTCAAAATCGCAAGTATTTCCTGGTTGGCATTGCATAATACATCCAACCTTGAAGTGATTAAATTAGAGATAGCAAAGTGCGAATTGGTTTGTGCTAATTGTCATAGACAGAGAACGCACGACAGATTAAAAAAAATTAAATCAGCCGCAGTAGCCAAGGTGGTCAAGGCAGGTGTTTGAAGAACATCCTATTTCAGTTCGACTCTGGACTGCGGCACACTTCACTTCGTTCAGTGTAAACCCTGAAGAAGTGGTTTTTGTATATTTTGACAAGAATCGATGATAGTTTTTACACAGGAATTACATCGAATCTTGAAAGAAGGGTAAAAGAACATAACGAAGGTAAGAGTTTATCGACTAAAGGAAAGCTTCCGGTTAGTTTAGTTTATTGGGAAAGTTTTCCAGATAAATATAAAGCTGCTCGGTATTTTGCAAGAATAAAAGGATGGAGTAGGTTAAAGAAGCAGAATTTAATCAGTAAGTTTACATTGAGTCAGCTAAGCTGACGAAATGCGGGAGTAACTCAGTGGTAGAGTGCCTCGTTGCCAACGAGGATGTCGAGGGTTCAAATCCCTTCTCCCGCTCTTAAAGAAAAAGTCGACCCTTGTGGTCGATCTTTTTGTTTAAAGGGAGGGTTGGGATTTTAATCAAATCTTTGATTTGGTTCAGCCTCGCGAAGCGAGTCGTGTATTATCCCTTCTCCCGCTCTCAACTTTAAGCAGTTCTGAAAAAAAATTTTCTGTTTTTCCAATAATCTCTGTCTACCTCTCCGGCCTTAAGATCTGCAAAATACCTCTCATCCATTCTTCCATCAGACCAATTTGCATAGTCTCTTTTTAGGACTTTCACTTTTTCTCTTAAAATAGGATTATTACCAAATGGAGATTTGTAGCCGCGGTAAACCATTAACTCTTCTGCCACCGTCGCTCTATCATCTAAGAATGTGTGCCGACCATAAACTTCTGCATATCCTGAGCAATTAACTTTACTAAGTTGTCTAGAATTTAAATCCCAATAAGCATCTCCTAAATAAGGTAATAAAGGATTATTTAGTTCTTTCCATTGGGCAATTCCTCTGTCAGATAAAGCACCCGGTTGTTGATCAGCTCTGTGCAATATTTCGTGATGAACTATGCGAGGCCTTACCATATCAAAATATATTGGCCCATTACTAAATGCCAGTCCTGCTACCGAAATCCATCGTTCTCCGATTCTGTGTTCTATATCATTTGCTATGAGTAACTGAGAAATATTGCAATCACGGATAAACTCAGGCGGGTAGACTTTTAATGCATCTCTGAATTCAGATACATCTTCAGCAGCATACTCTATAAGATCTTTTAGAGGTTCAAGCTTAACAGTCTTGGGTACTTCTACTAACCTTGGAGAAACTCTTACAGTCAATCCATACTCCTTTTTTAATCCTCTTAAATCTTTCAACAGCTGAAAAAAACTTCTTCTTTGATAGAGTTGATAGTCATTTCCACACTCTTGAAGTATTTATCTGACCTCATTCATATGATTATAGTAGCAAATTAAAAGATTAAATTCAAACTATGGGGTAAAAAATCCCCCTTTAATTTACTCTTTGTACAAATTACTTTGCCTAGGCTTGAGCAAATCTCAGGGGAGATTAAATTTTCCTATTCCATTGCTTATGCAGCAATAGGCTCTGCAGGTTCTGCAGCTGGTGCTTCCACTCCTCCATCTTGAGGTGGTGTCTGCATTGGGTCAGGAGTTGTTGCTCCCGGCATTGCAGGTTCTCCTGCTGGTGGCATTTGTGGTGCCTGTCCAGGTTCTGTTGTGGGTGCATCTGTTCCTGTAGGAGCTGGTGCTCCCATTGGATCTGCAGCTGGTGTCTCTCCTGGCATTCCTGCAGGTGCAGTTGGGTTTGTTGTATTTGTATTGTCCATTTAAATATCACCGCCTTTCTTTAAGTTCCTCTTCAGTTTAATCGGTGAATTAAAAATATGTCAAGGAGTTGCGTATGAAAAGTGTAATTCTTTTATAACATTAGTACGGGCTTTTAAGGCTAATTTAAGGTAGAATGAATTTATGTTTGTAGATGAAGCAGAAGTTGAATTAATAGCAGGACACGGCGGACCCGGTAAAGTTTCTTTTCATAAACCTCCCGTTCGAGGTCCTGACGGAGGTAATGGTGGAAAAGGCGCGAATTTAATCTTTCGCTCGACTGATTCAATTAGTACTTTAGGATATTTCTTAAAGCATAAAAAAGTCAGTGCAGATAATGGCGCTTCCGGTGAATCGAATAGAAAATCAGGAAAAGACGGAATGGATCTTTATCTTGATGTACCAGTCTCAACTCAGGTTACAGATTTAGAATCAGGCGAAGTCTTCGTGCTTCCAAAGCCGGGAATGGAAGTTGTTCTTTGCAAGGGTGGAAAAGGTGGTAGAGGCAATTACGAATTCCGTTCTCCCCGTAATACAACTCCAGAATATGCTCAACCCGGACTTTCAGGTCAGACGAGAAAAGTTAAAATTCAGATTAAGTTAATCGCAGATATTGGTTTAATCGGGCTTCCAAATTCCGGAAAGAGCTCCTTACTTAATGAATTAACTAATGCAAATGTAAAAGTCGGAGATTACGCTTTTACTACTTTAGAGCCAAATTTAGGCATTGTGGCAAGAGACCTGCCTGCCGGCAGGCAGGTTATTGCCGATATTCCGGGAATTATCGAAGGGGCAAATACAGGTAAGGGCTTAGGAATTAAATTTTTAAAACATATAGAGAAGGTTAAAATTTTGCTTCACTGTATCCCCTGCGATTCACTTGATCCTCTAGGCGATTATCAAATAATTAAGAAAGAAATGACTGCTTTTAATGCTCACCTCGGTCGCAAAAAAGAAATTATTTTATTAACTAAATCAGATTTAACTGATGAAGCCGGTATTGAAACTTTAACAAATGAATTGTCGAGTTTAGGTAAACAAATTATTCCGGTTTCTGTGTATAATTTTGATAGTATTGAAAACCTTAAAAAATTAGTATGAAGTTTTTTAGACCCAATGTAATTATTGCTATTTTGGTAATAGTTTTGATTGCAGCCGCGGCCTTTATTTTTATCAACAGACAAAATAATTCAACCAATGAGGCTGTAAATCTAAATGTTTCTGATTCAACACTCGCAGCTGACGCTGAAAATTCCGGAGCACCAATTCCTTCAGATTTCACCGAGGTTTATAACGGTGCTTCAATTTCCGGTACACCTGTTCCAAGCAAACCTCCCCTCTCTTCTTACATATATAATGGCGCAACAATTAAAAATCAAACTGAATCGCATTTAGAGATTGAAAGTACAGATGATCCCCAAGTTATAACTGATTGGTATAAAAAGATGATCAATGATTTAAATTTCAACGCCAAGTCATTTTCCCAGACAAGCTCTAACGGAGTTGTATTTAATAAATTATCGGCTGCAAAACCTGCGGAGAAAATAGAAATTAATATCAAAAAAGATCAAACTACATCAATCGTTGTCATAACTGTTGACAGGTTCTAAGTCTTTTTGTTAGCATCCCCTCTACCTGTTCTTCTGCTCCCAATTTTATGCATCAAATTAATTTCGCGCGCGTTAGTAGTAATAAAACTAAAACTTATGTTATCGCAGCTGTTGTGCTTTTAGTGCTCATTATTGGTTTAGTAAAACTCAATCCGTTTCAGGGTAATGTTGCCGGAGTTTCGACATCCAAAACTGCAATTAAAGACGCGCTCTCAACAACAGCTATCAATAGAGAATTTAGTTTTCCTTTGACAGATGATAAAGGAGAAACAGTCGGACAAATTAAATACATTATTGAAAGCGCCGAACTTCGTGATGAGATCGTGATCAAAGGTAAAAAAGCTTACGCAGTTGATGGCAAAGTCTTTTTGGTTTTAAACTTAAAAATTGTTAATGAAAGCAACAAAAATATTGCAATGGCAACGAAGGATTACACAAGATTAATCGTTAATAGTAATGAAGCGGAACCGCTTTCTCCAAGCATTCACAATGACCCTGTTACTGTTGACGCGATTTCTGTAAAGCCTACGAGAATTGGTTTCTCTGTTAATAAAGAGGATAAGGATTTAAAGATTAAGGTTGGAGAGATTCAGGGCGAAAAAACTACAATAGATATCAAATTCTAAATTATGGATTCAAAACAAAATCCAACTACAGAGCTTCTTAATATATTAAGCAGGGCAATGGATTCAAATACTTATGGAAGTATTGAAATTTTTCTTGAAGACGGTGAAATTACCCAAATAACAGAACGAAGAATTAAGAAGCTTAAGAGAACCAAATCTGCAGTAAAGCTTCAGGCAAAAAGTGCAGCTAAACCTCAGTCGAAAAACAAATCCTCTCAAAGAAAAGATTCAGAAATTCCGGTTAAATATCAAAACTAATTCCCCTGTCGATTAGATTTTTATAGCGACAAATCTTAAAACCACGAGCATTAGCTCGCGGATGAAGATTTTCCGAACACGTAGTGTGAGGACAAGCGACCTTAGCCGCTTGAAGCTAGAAGAAACCACGGGCGTAAGCCCGTGGAGCTTCATTTCAATCCAATTGCCAAAAAGCGACTTGTCGCAAAGATATTTTTATTAGGCCTAAATATATTTACTCATCAATAATATAGTAAATTTTAAAAAGCCCAAACTCATGAATAACTCACGGAATAACCACTTGACAACCTATATCCTAATAGATAATATCAAGTAACAAATATAGTTAATTTTCACAAAGGTGAAGTCTATATTTGCACAATTTACAACAGAATATTTTTGATAGACGACCGCAAACGGAGGCTATCTTGGAACTTTCCTTTTAAACAGGAAGTTGCAGGACGGCCTCCGTTTTTTTGTTCATTATGAGCAGACGGACCTTAACTTTCATCTATCTGCCTTCTGAATCTTTTCAGAATTGTGGAAGTTAAGAAATATTTTGAAGTGTTCCCAACATCAGGGAAATTAAAGGGGGGAGGTGAAATATTACAAATGATAAATAAAAGAATTGCATCAGCAGTCGCTACAGGAGCTATATTACTTAACTCTTTCGTAACTCCTGCTTTTGCAGCAACCGAAATCACTCTTTCAGGAAATGGTTCCAAGTCTGACAATAACGCAAACATTGAACTTAAAAAATCAGCTACTGTTGTTCAAAACAACACTGCTAATGTTAAAAACAATGTTGATGTTAAAGCCAACACCGGAAACAATGAAGCTTCTGATAACACTGGTGGAGACGTAAAAGTTTCAACCGGAGATTCAGCAGTAGGAGTAGCAGTTAAAAACATGTTGAACACAAATTCAGCATCAATTGATTGTTGCACACAGGGTGATACAACATTAAAAATCGCTGGAAACGGTTCTCACTCCGACAACGACATCGATCTTGATCAAGAATCCAAAAATGGAATCTACCAGGACAATGACGCTGACGTAGAGAACAAAGTAGAAGTTGATGCTAAAACTGGCAACAACGAAGCTAACGACAACACAGGTGGTGAAGTCGAAGTAGAAACAGGCGATTCAGAAGTTAGCGTAGGTATTCTCAATTTCTTAAATTCAAACTTCGCGAAAATCGGAGGTGGAGATAATGAAGGAGGAGAATTAAGTCTCTGGATTACCGGAAACGGTTCAGATTCAGATAACAAAATCGACGCTGACCTCGAAAGCGAAAACGTTGTTAAACAGAACAACTACGCTGACGTCTACAACAAAGTAGAAGTTGACGCAGAAACTGGAGACAACGAAGCTAATGACAACACAGGCGGACCAGTTTCAATAGAAACAGGAGACGCAGTAGTTGAATCGTTAGTCGCTAACGTTGGTAACTTTAACTGGGCTGAACTTGGCTGTGATTGCTTGTTCGATGATTTGACAGCAAAAATAGACGGAAACGGTTCAGATTCAGATAACGAAATCGACTTAGATCTCGAAAGCGGAAAAGATAATGGAGTATTCCAGGACAATGACGCTGACTTAGAGAACAAACTCGATTCATTAGATGCTAACACTGGAGATAACGAAGCTGAAGATAACACAGCATATGATGGTAGCGATCCTCGGATCGAGACTGGAGATGCAGGAGTTGGAGCAGAAGTAGTTAACCAGTTTAACTCTAATACAGCCGGAATTGGTGGAGATTTTGAATTCGAATTTGATTGGGATGAGATGTTAGGGTCAATTTTTGGCTAAATCCTAACGAATTTCGGGGGTCTAAGCTTGCACTTCAGCAAGATCCCCGAAGTTCAGGATTGGAACGATTAACGATTAACGATTAACGATTAACGATTAACGAAATTATATGAAAAAACTTAACAAAATATTAACAACAATAGTACTTTCAATCTTTGTCTTTGGACATATAGCACTTCCTGTATTGGCAGTTGATGCACCTTCCGCACCTTCAACGCCATCTGCACCCTCTGCTCCAAGTGCACCTTCCGCACCTTCAACGCCATCTGCACCCTCTGCTCCATCGGTAAATAATAATAATGATGATGATAATAACCACGATGAAGATAATAGTGATGATGACGAAGATAACAATGATTCGTCAAGCACGCCTGCACCAAGCTCAACACCTTCAAACTCACCCTCCTCTTCCCCTACTTCATCACCCTCAAGCGCTGCTTCATCATCACCCAGTCCAACACCTCTACCATCAGGAAATCAGACAGGTGCTCAAAATCAAACTGGAAACAGCGGAGATACAACAGTTAAGACAGGCGATGCTACAAATGCAGCAGGAGTGATGAATTCAGGAAATAACAATTTATCTGCCGGCCCCTCATCAACAAATGGCACAACTGTTGCTGACTCAGGGTCTTCATTAGGAGTTGTAAATTCAGGCAATGGAACCGGATCAAACAATAATGGCTCTCTTTCTTCTTCAGCTACGACAAACACAAATCAAAATAACTCAGCTCAGGTTTCAAGTGATTTAAATCAATCTACAATTACCGGAAATAATCAAGCTAACGAGAATACCGGTGGAAATGTAAATGTTGCTACAGGAGACGCAAACACCACAGGAACAGTTATTAATTCACTAAATACCAATGTCTCGGGAGTTGCAGTTGCTGAATTTAATGTCGAAGACGATCATGTTGGAGATATAGTTTTAGATTTTGCTTCAGGATGCATTTCAAATTGCGGACCGGGATCTGTCAATCTGGCTAATAACGGAAATGGTTCAGACTCAGATAATAATGCTTCCGCTGATATTAATAACACTAATACAACTTTCCAAAACAACGACGCTGATGTTGCCAATAATTTAACCTTAAACGCTGATACCGGAAATAATCAGGCAAATGACAATACAGGCGGCGATACTACGATTAAAACAGGTGACGCAAACGTAGCTGCAAACGTCTTAACATTCGCTAATAACAACATCGCAGGTGCAAATGTTGTTTACACGGTTGTTAATGTCTTTGGAGACTTAGTTGGAGACATCATTATGGATGAACAATATCTGACTGACGCTGGTGCATGCCCTACTTGCGCCGGAGGAAATGTTAGCGCTTCAAACACAGGTAATGGTTCAGACTCAGATAATGATGTAAATGTAACTCAAATAAATACCGATGAAACATTCCAGACAAATGACGCCAATATTGAAAACAATTTAATAATAGATGCGCAGACTTCCGGAAACAGCGCTTCAGGAAACACAAACGGAGATAATGAGATTCAAACCGGAGATACTAATGTAGAGGCGCAGGTTATAAATGTTGCAAACAATAATGTTGAAGGTGGAGTCTGGTGGTTGGTATTAGTAAATGAGGCTGGAAATTGGGTTGGACATATTGTTGGCGGAGACGGAACAAATATGGCAGCTTCAGAAGGCACAGAATTAGTATTTGATGAAAATGGTGAAGTTATAGCTACAAATAACGGAAACGGTGCAGGATCGAATAATAATACTGATGTAAACCAAACTAACACTAATACAACTGTTCAAAACAACACTGCTAACGTTGTAAATAACGTCAACTTGTCTGCAAATACTGGTGGAAACACAGCAAATGACAACACAGGCGGAAACACCAGAATGGAAACAGGAGATGCAAATGTTGTTGCTAATATTGTTAACTTCGTTAATAACAATATAACCGGGGGAGGCAAATTATTTGTCACTGTTATAAATGTCTTTGGCTCATGGGATGGAGACTTTGTAGGACCGGGTGAAAAGAAAGAAGAAGTTGCGCAAAATAACAATCAAGGCGGCCAGGCTGCTGCAGATGATGAGGAACAGGCTAAAGAAGTCGCGGATAATGATCAGTCAGATGATGATAGCGATTCAACAGCGGGCACAACTAAAAAGGTTAAAAAAGTTAAGAAAACTGCAGCTGCAGAGGAACAAAACCAAGCAGCAGGAACATCCAAATTATCAGATGGTGCAGAAACCGGAGCCGGAGGGATTGGGGCTTCCCTCTCACAAGTTGCCGGAGTTAAAATCGGACCTGATTTTACAGCTCCTGACGGGAGTTTAATTGGAAGTCAGAAAACAAAGGTTAACTTAGCATGGTTGGTATTGTTACTGCCATTATTATTACTGATTGCTTTATCCAGAGTCAGAATCGCTTACTACACCAGAAAAATTAAAAACAGATTAGCAAACCAAAAAGGTGAAGGCGTACTGTTAGGATCATTGATAGCTGTTCTGATCTTTCTGCTCAACAGAGTTAGTTAAAAAGCCCACTGCCAATACATATGAATATCAAAGTTATATACCACGCGATAGCTGTGGTTTTACTGGTTCTGAACACAAGCTCAACAGTTTTTGCTGATGAGTATGTAGTCTCCGGAAATGGTGACGGCTCATCAAATTCAATAAATGTTTCGCAGCAAAGTTCAAATACTGTTTCTCAGGAGAATAATGCAGAAATTGAAAATAATATTGAATCTGAAGCGAGTACCGGCGGGAATGAAGCTAATGGTAATAATGGCGAAACTGAGGTTGAAACAGGAGATACTTCTTCCGATACAACAATTGTAAGTGAAGGAAATGTTAACGAGGCTTCTGTAGGCTGTTGCCCAGACGGAGGTAATGGTGCGCAAATTAGTGGTAATGGCACTGATTCTAATAATTCAGTGAATTACAATAACAATTCCTCTAATACAGTTAGCTCCATAAACAATGCTTCAATTAAAAACAATATTAAAATCACGGCTAATACAGGAGATAATGAAGCTTCGGATAATTCAGGGGGTGTACAGATTTCAACAGGAAATATAAAAATTAACGGCGTGATTGTAAACAAAGTTAATTATTCAAAGATAAAATTGGCAAATGAGGGTCCTGCACTTGATATATTAATTTCAGGTAATGGTTCAGGATCTGTTAATAATTCGACAACCAATATTAATTCAAATAATTATTTAAGCTCAAATAATAATTTTAATGTAATTAATAATATTCTTAACTTTGCTAACACCGGAAATAATAAAGCAAACAATAATTTGGGGAATGTAAAAATTGCCGCAGGCAACATTACTTTGGATTTAATTATCTTAAATCAGGCAAATATCAGCGAAATATTCGAAAACTGTGGCTGCGAAAAAGAAGAAACTCCTGTCCCGTCTCCCACTCCTGAGACTCCTAACACTCCGCCATCGGGTGGATGTTGCAGCTCCACATCAGGAGGCGGTGGTAATGGAGGTTCCAGTGGATCATCCGGCGGCGGTTCAAGTTCAGGTTCAAGTTCAGGTTCTGTTTTAGGTGCCTCTCTACCTGCAACAGGAGGCCTTTCTATCCTTTCTTTAACTATTTTAGCTTTACTTCTATTAATTTCTGGTGTAATCTTGCGGTTCTATGAGCCGATTAAGCAATTTCAGCCTCGAAAAATATACCGGGAATTTATTGATAATATCCGCTCTTTTGCTTTTGGAATTTATTTACTTTCCGATTTTACGTTCATACGCACCGTCAAAACCCGCAACGTATCAATCTACTGAAAGTTTTATTAGCATTCCGAAAATTGGAGCGCTCTCCCCGCTTATTGATAATGTAAATCCATGGAATGAAGCGCAGTATCGGGAAGCTTTAAAACATGGTGTAGCAATTGCTTCGGGATTTGCAAAACCTGATCAAGACGGTGTTATCTATATCTTTGCACATTCCTCTGATTCCCCCTGGAACATCGGGAGTTATAATACAGTTTTCTTTAGATTAGGAGAGTTGAAATCAGGTGATGAAATAAATATTAATTACGCAGGAAAAAATCGAAAATTCATTGTTGATCATTTTATAGAAGTCTGGCCAGATGAAGTTGAACAAGTTACTAAACAAAATGGAAATATCTTAATTATCCAAACTTGTACGCCAGCCGGTACATCTCTAAAAAGGCTTTTAGTGTTTGCTTTACCGACCTAGGATGCTTTGTTACCTCCTCCGCCAGGTTGGGGCTCAATAATTGAAGATTAGGTGAAAAAACTGGTAATGCAGGAATATTTCTTCTAAATAAAACCGGCAAGTTCGCTGGATCGAGATTCATCATGGTAAAGCCTTCCCAAATATCGGGATTCAAAAAAATTTGATCATCTTCATCCGTAAGTCTTACTTCATCTACGTGACGGCCTAATAGACGTCCTCGGTCGGTAGGGATCCCAAAAACTGTGTCGTTTGAGCAATTAAAAGAATAATTTTGAAGTTTATCGTGGTAGAATTCTCGGCTTGTGAAATAGTGACCAACAGCAGTAACCTTCTCGCGATGCCTTTCTAAAAGTTTTCTTCCGGAAATCATAATTCCAAAGGTTAAGGGGACAGTTGTAAATCCATCAATACTGCGAGGTCCATTGTGCCAGGCTCCGGCATATCTTTCCGGCAGAGGAAGATCAGAGAGCAATGCCATACAAATTTGGTGGGGAGTAGAAGTTTCCTTTACGCGAACTCTTTCAGGAGTTGTAATTCCTTTTGAGAAATACGATCCCATATTCCTATAGAATGCTCCATGCGCTAAATTTCCCGGTGCAAAAACCTGTTCTCTCAGCGCATTTATTTCAGATTCAGTCGGCATAGCGCAGAATTATACAGTAAAAAAGAGCCTCAGGCGATTCCCAAGGCTCTTTCATTTTGAAAACCATGCCTGCCGGCAGGTAAACTAAAAAATCACTCTGTTCCTTATAGAGTAGGTCCAATTACATTCGCAGGGGATGTAACTTCAATCCCTACTTCTGAGGTAGCATCATTTGTCGTCACTGCTACTGTGCCGCCGGTATTATTTTTCGCTTTATTTTTACCAGTTTTAGCTTTAGAAGTTACAGTCGCTCCAATAGTTGTGCTATTGGTTTGATTCACTATCTTCTTCTTTTTGTTCTTAACAGTGGTCGTATTATCAGAGTCTGAACCATTTCCTGATATAGTCACATCTGTTGATGCAGGTGCACATCCGCAATCAGGTAATACTGCCGCGTTTGCAGAACCGGTCACAGAAACTCCAACAGTTGAAACTGCTTTGCCTGTATCTATTGATACATCGCCGCCGGTATTTCCACTGGCCTTATTACCTCCGGTATTGGCTTTAGACGAGATGCTTATGCCAATAGTTGTGTTATTGGTTTGATTGACAGTTGTATTGTCTTTGTTAACCACTGTTGCATCATTGTCTGAGCCTGCTCCGTTTCCGGAAATATCAACGTTTGTGTCAGCAAAGGCTGCCGGAGTTATTAGGCTTAAAATCAAAGCAGAACTGGCTGCAGCTGCTGCTATTCTTGTTTTTAACATTTATATTCACCCCCTTTCTTTGCCAGGGTAAAGGTTGAAGGGTAAAAGGGTGTAGATGCTGGTATGGAAGAAAGGTTTTGGGTTATAGTCCTAAACCCGAAACCCTAAACAATACCAACCTCCTTACCTTAAGACCATTGTCTTTATTCCTGGATACAAATGAGTTAGATGAAGAAATGTGGTTGGGCAGGTATTCATAATATTAACTCTTGGCTTTTCTTTAAAGCGCAACAGTTCCTGTAAAAACAGATTTAGCTTACAGGTTAAAATATACTAAAGGATGGGTGGTCGCTAAATCAATTCGGTCAAATTAGATATTAAATAGATAGAAGTGTGACAAGCAAATTTCTAATCATATTCTCAGAGGATGTCATTACGAGGAACGACCTGCCTGCCGGCAGGCAGGAGTGACGTAGTAATCTTGATTTAAACAATATCCGGATATAAGTCTTTAACTTTAGGGTTAAATTTCAAAATTATCTCTTCCTTTCTTTTTCTAGAGTAGTTTTTAATCTGTTTTTCTCTTTCAATTGCATTTTCTGGATCTTCAAAAGCTTCAAAATACACTAAATCATGAACTTTAAACTTTTTAGTAAAACTCTCATCCTCATTTTGTTTATGTTGCCAGACTCTTTTTATTAAGTTACTTGTTATCCCAGTATAAACAACAGTTCTGCTGTGATTGCTCAAAATGTAAACATAATACTGTTTACTGGACATTTATTAATTGTAATCAAGATTGCGACGCTTCGAAAGTCGTTTAGACTTTCTCACTCGCAATGACAACTTCAGATGTTTTAAAAAAATGCGGAAACGATAGGGTTGATTAGGTCACGTTTAATCAATTCTCTGAATATTAACACCTAGTCTTTTTAAATTCCCCACAACGTTCCCGTATCCCCTCTCAATTAACTCAACTTTATTAATAACGGTTGTTCCTTTTGCAATAAGGCCGGCTAAAACTAAAGCCATCCCGGCCCTAATATCTGGTGTTCCGAGTTCTCTTGAATTTAGTTTTGAAGGGCCGGTGACAAAAACTCTGTGAGGATCAGCAATTACAATTTGAGCTCCCATTTGCATTAATTTATCAACAAAAAACATTCTGGATTCATACATCCAGTCATGCAGCATTGTTGTGCCTTTAGCTTGTGTTGCCAGCATGATGCAAACACTCATTAAATCAGTAGGAAAACCGGGCCATGGGCGAACATGCACTCTTTCAACGGCTTTTAAATCCCCGACGATAACTTTAATTTTATTACCACTATATTTTTGAAGCTTTACGCCAAATTCTGCCAGAGGATATGAGATCGGTTCCAAATCATTTAAATCGCAATTAGTTAAAACTAAATTTCCCTGAGTGATAGCTGCGGCGATTGCGTAAGTTCCAATTTCAACGAAATCCTGTCCGATTCTAAATTCTGCACCATGCAGCTTAGCTTTGGCATTAATAATTAAAGTAGTTGAACCGACTCCTGAGATATCTGCGCCCATTTCTTTAAGTAAATTACAAAGATCCTGAACGTGAGGCTCCATTGCGCAATTTTTCAAAACTCTTTTGCCTTTACCTAAAACACATGCCAGCAAAAGATTTTCAGTAGCAGTAACCGATGGTTCTGTCAAAAAAATCTCTATATCTTCTTTTGGGTTTGTGGTTCTTCTTCCGGTATATTTTTTTTCTTCTTTTTCGATCTCGTAACCTAAAACCTTAAAGCCTTCAATATGAGTATCTATATTTCTTTTGCCGATAATGTCACCACCGGGGTGATAAAACTCTGCTTTGCCTTCTCTTGCTAAAAGCGGGCCTACTAAAAGAATAGAGGCACGAAGCCTTCCAACTAAATCCTGAGGTAATGAATTTAATATTACACTCCCCGCTTTAATTTTGATTTCGTTATCAACTGTCTCGCTAACCTCGGCGCCTAAACCTTTTAATATCTCGAGGAATACACGAACATCTGCAATTTGAGGACAATTGGTTAGGGTAACTTCATCTTCTGTGAGTAAACACGCAGCCATGCAGGGTAAAACTGAATTCTTATTGCCGGAGATTTTAACTTCGCCTTTGAGTCTTGCACCACCTTCGATTATATACTTTGCCATGTATGTATATTACCAGTTAAAACATTTAATTGGCAAAGCGAAACTTGACTACTTAACATAACTCATCCATCATATATTTAATGCTCTGGAAAATTTACGTCTGGTTGTTTGCCATAATTAATATTCTCTCGATCGCTTCGGTTTCTTTTGATTTTTCAGATACAATCACCATACTAAGTCTGACTTTAAATCTTGGTCTTAATGTTGCTGTATTTTCCTATGCCTATAAAAAACATATCTTCTCAAAACTCATCCTAAATTGGATTTTTAAGTTAAATGTAGGAATGTATGGCTTATTTATTCTATTTGAATTTTTGGCACTAATACAGGAAGTAATTGGAGCGGGAATAGATTTACCGACTTCAGGATTGGTTTCAGTTATCGCTTCAATTCCTAATTTACCTGCATTATATGCGACTTACAAAATGCTTCATCATAAAGAAGCGAGATCTAAAAAGAAGAAGAAATCTTGACTTGAGCTCATAAATCTGGGATAAAGAGATGTCTTGTGTTGTCATTCAGAGCCACGTTTAAGTAAACTAAACGTGGCGTAGGAATCCTGATTTTTCATCAAGATTGCCACGTCACTCCTGCCTGCCGGCAGGCAGGTCGTTCCTCGCAATGACGAAATAATATGTGCGGAATTTTCGGAATAATATCATCAGATAATAACGCTCCCACCTCAACCTACAAAGGCCTTTTAGATATTGAATACCGCGGGTATGATTCGTGGGGTGTGGCCTTCTTAAAAGATAATCAATTTAAAATTGAAAAAGAAATTGGTTTTTTACCAAAAGATAAAACTTTTGAAAGCGCGGAAGTAGCTGTCGGACATACAAGATGGGCAACTCATGGAGGCGTCACGGAACTTAATGCTCACCCTCATACGGATTGCGATAAAAAAATAGTCTTAGTTCATAATGGGATAATCGAGAATTATTTAAGCCTAAAAAAAGAATTAATTGGGCACAAATTAATATCTGAGACTGACACAGAAATTGCAGTTCATTTAATCGAAGATGAATATCGCCTAACCGGAGATCTGAAAAAAGCAGTATCAAATGTCTTTAAGAAAGTTGATGGTTTAAATGCTTTTGTGGTTTCAAATGGTTCTCAGATTGTTGCTGTTAAAAAAGGCTCACCGGTTGTTGCCGGATCTGCGGCTAACGGCTCAATTGTTGCTTCTGATCCCAATGCGATTTTACCTCATACGAACAAACTATTATTTCTTGAAGATAATGACTTAATTGAAATTGATAAAAGCGGAATCAAACTTTTTGACGCGCATACTCTTTTAGAAAAAGATGTTAAATATACTGATGTTGATTGGAAATATCAGGGCGCGGATTTAGCAGATTTTCCGCATTTCATGCTTAAAGAAATTTACGAACAGCCTAAAGTTTTATTGGCTCTTGCTGAAAATGCTTCGGCTGTTACGGAAATTGCAGAAGATATTAAAAAAGCCTACGGAACATATTTTGTCGGCTGCGGTACTGCCTCATATGCATGTTTAACCGGTGTTTATTTATTTTCAAAAATTGCGCATAGACATGTTAATTTTTCCATCGGTTCTGAATTTACTTATATTCAGGATTACATTAAAAAAGGCAGTTTAGTCGCGGCTGTTTCTCAATCAGGAGAAACTATAGATGTTGTTGAGCCTTTTCAAATTGCAAAAAGAAAAGAAGCGACACTTGTGGCGATGACTAACGTGATTGGTTCGACTTTATACCGGATGGCAGATAAAAAATTGATGCTTAATGCTGGCCCTGAAAAAGCTGTTGCAGGTACAAAAAGCTTTACTTCAATGGTCGCGAATATGATTTTACTCGCATATGCCACGGCCGGAGATTTAAAAGCCGGAGTTGAGGTTTTAGAAAAAAGTGCCAAAGAAATTGAAAAAGTGTTGGAAAAAGCTGATGAAATAAAAGCACTTGCAGATAAACTTCATACTTCAAAAAATATTTATATTTTAGGACGCGGTCTTTCATATCCTCTGGCTTTAGAAGCTGCTCTAAAGATTAAGGAAATTTCATATATTCATGCTGAAGGATTTGCAGGCGGTGAGTTAAAACACGGTGTTATTGCTTTGATTGAGAAAAATACTCCGGTTATTGTTTTTGTTCCTAATGATGAAACAAAGCATGCGATTTTAGCTTCGGCTCAGGAAGTAAAAGCCCGTGGAGCATTTGTTATTGGAATTGGTGAAGAAGAAACAGAAGTTTTTGATTACTTCTTTAGAGTTGCGGATACAGGGGCATCAAGCATCCTACCGATGGTTGTTTTCCCTCAGCTTTTATCCTACTATCTGACTGTGAAGCTTGGGTTGAATCCAGATAAGCCAAGGAATTTAGCAAAGTCTGTAGTTGTAAAATAAAAACAGGTTCAGGGTTATACGGTTAGGAAGCTTGTATCGAAGAAGGGTTTGGAAGATGGTGAAAAAAACACCTAACCACTCTCCGCTAAACCATACGAGCTTCGTTACCCTTTAACTCTAAACAGATTGCTATAAAATATGGGTAAACGCGTTTTAGTAACCGGTTCTCTGGCATTTGACATGATCATGGATTTCCCCGGGAAATTTAGTGATCATATCGACGCCTCTAAATTACATATTTTAAATATTTCCTTTTTAGTAGATTCACTCAAAAAAGAAAGGGGCGGAAATTCTGCAAACATTGCCTATACTCTTTCGCTTTTGGGTGTTGACACTGCTGTTTTAAGTTCAGCCGGTGATGATTTTGAGCCTTACGCAAAATTCTTAACCGAACATAATATTAACATTGAAAATATTAAGATAATCCCCGGTGAGTCAACAGCTACTGCGATGATCATGACTGATAAATCTGATAACCAAATCAGCGCTTTTTATCCGGGGGCAATGAGGCAAAATATTAATTTAAGCATAAAGAACATCGCAGTGAAACCTGATTTTGTCGTTATTACTCCTGATTTGCCTGAGGCTATGATTAAATTTGCAACAGAATGCAAAGAACTTCAAATTCCCTATTTTTTTGATCCGGGTATGCAATTGCCACGATTAACAGATGCTCAGCTTCGTTCGGGTATTAAAGGGGCTGAAGTTTTAATCGGAAATGATTACGAAATGGGCACAATTAAAAAAAGATTATTCACTACAGAATTTGATTTGCTTAATGATGTGAGAATTTTGATAACGACACTTGGGGAAAACGGTTCTATGGTTCAGACTAAAAATGATCAATACACGATCGCTCCTGTTAAACCCACAGTTGTTTTAGATCCTACCGGTGCGGGGGATGCTTATAGAGCGGGATTTTTAGCCGGATATTTAAAGGAATTAAATTTAAAAATCTGCGGACAAATGGGATCGGTTGCATCTTGCTACGCAATAGAAAAATATGGTACAACTAACCACGTCTTTAGCCTCGAAGACTTTAAGAAAAGGTATCAGTCGAATTTTGCAGAAGATCTCATTTTTTAGTTTATGAAATACGATATTAAAGATATAAAACTAGCGCCAGCTGGTAAAAAAAGAATAGAATGGGCAGGAGCTCAAATGCCTGTGCTTGAGCTTATTAAGGCACGTTTTAAGAAAGAAAAGCCTTTAAAAGGAGTTACTTTAGGAGCTTGTCTTCATGTCACTGCAGAAACTGCAAATTTAATGATTGCTTTAAAGGAAGGCGGTGCAAACCTTGCGCTTTGCGCATCCAATCCCCTTTCAACCCAAGATGATGTTGCAGCTTCATTAGTCAAGGATTATGGTATTCCAACATTTGCCATTAGAGGTGAAGATAAAAAAAGTTATTACAAACATTTAAATGATGTTTTAGATTTTCATCCCCAAATTACTACTGATGATGGCGCAGATCTCGTCACTCTTTTGCACACAGAAAGAAAATCTCAACTTAAAGAAGTAATTGGTTCTGCAGAAGAGACTACAACTGGCGTCATCCGCCTAAAAGCAATGCTAAAAGACGGCGCTTTAAAGATCCCTGTGATGGCTGTGAACGACTCTGATACTAAACATATGTTTGATAACCGGTACGGAACAGGTCAATCAACAATTGACGGTATTATCCGCGCTACAAATATATTGCTTGCAGGTAAGAAATTTGTGGTAGCAGGGTTTGGCTGGTGTGGCAGAGGATTGGCCGCAAGAGCGCGCGGTTTAGGGGCCCAAGTTATTGTTACAGAGGTAAATCCTGTAAAAGCTTTGGAAGCTGTAATGGAAGGGTTCGAGGTTATGCCAATGGATACAGCCGCAAAAATTGCAGATATTATTTGTACAGCAACCGGTGATAAAGATGTTTTAACCATGAAACATTTTAAATTACTTAAAGAAGGAGCAATTATCTCCAACACCGGACATTTTAATGTTGAACTTGATTACGACGGTTTAATTAAGGCTGCAAAATCCCGAAGAGTTTTACGAAATAATTTAGAAGAAGTAGTTTTAGGCACAAAAAAGATTTTTGTTTTAGGCGAAGGACGTTTGATAAATCTGGCAGCAGCTGAGGGTCATCCGCCTGACGTTATGGATATGAGCTTTGCAAATCAGGCATTAGGTGCTGAATTCTTTGCTCAAAACCAAGAAGGGCTTGAAGTTAAAATTTATACAATTCCGGAAGAAATGGATCAAAATATTGCTTTGTTAAAACTTAATGCAATTGGTGTAAAGATTGATGTTCTAACCCCTGCTCAAAAGAAATATTTAGAATCTTGGCATGAGGGGACTTAAGACAGCCTGTTTTAATTGTCTTGCTTCTTTGAGTAAAGCTTCAGGATCTAAGTAATCCCTAAGAATTTCTGCATATCCCGGAAAAACTTCATTATCAAAGGCCGCTTCATCTATCTCATCAGCTTTAAAACTTGTGAAACCAAGAGCAGCTAACCGGTCATTTGCTTCAATATGAGCGACAACAATATGTCTGTCCCCGTGATATGCTTCTTATGCTTTTTTTCTTTTACCTTCTAAACTTAAATTTTCAGGATAGGTGGTTCTACCATTTCTTGATGAGTAGAAAACTTGTGAAACTCCCAGAACGGCCTCTTTGTCGCCAGCCAATTCAGCCCGCCACTGCCGTTTTATAGGTCTGGAAAGCTGCTCAAGTAGCGCATTATAAGTCAAAACCGCACAGACATGTTCAAGTGAAAGCGGACTTTTTTGAAAATTGTGATCCCTATCTGTGTGTCTTGAAAATCTACCAGCCATAGAACCAAACGGCAATGCCGCAATTTGAAAGGCGACTGCTGTCTCAAGCCTGTACATTTCAGGACCAATGCCTGTATGCTCATAAACCTGACCGGCAAACGATCCAAGTGAGCCTACCTCAAAACCTAAAAGTCGGTGGACTTCTGCATAAGCAGTTAGATCTGTTGTTTCCTTGATAATAGCTATTTGTTTATCAATAGGAATTATTCGTTTTTGTGGGGCTTCGAGCATTCGGATATTATACTGAAAGAACCAGAAATTATCAAACTATAAGCCGTATTTTGTTTTCTTGTTCTTTGGGTTCTCATTGAGATTTGAGATTAAAGATACCTACTGCGAGCTCTATATGAAGCTCCACGGGCTTACGCCCGTGGTTTCTTCTAGCTTCAAGCGGCTAAGGTCGCTTGTCCTCACACTACGTGTTCGGATAATCTTCATCCGCGAGCTAATGCTCGTGGTTTTAAGATTTGTCGCTATAAAAGAAATATCTCGAATCGCGGAGTGAAGGTACTTGAATATTTTTTTAATAGATCCTATCATTTCTTTATGACTCCTAAGCAATTCAAAGATCTTTTAAAAGCTGAATTAAAGCCAATTCTAGAAATAGTTCAAGAAGATTCCAGGATTTTAAAAGAACATAGTGGGATTTTAAAAGAACATAGT
Source organism: Candidatus Daviesbacteria bacterium (assembly GCA_021731695.1). Classification (GTDB taxonomy): domain Bacteria; phylum Patescibacteriota; class Microgenomatia; order Daviesbacterales; family UBA10151; genus JACPKO01. Next base: position 31,174 of record JAKFWZ010000070.1, read on the forward strand.
GGGATTTTAAAAGAACATAGTGGGATTTTAAAAGAACATAGTGGGATTTTAAAAGAACATACTAAAAAAATAGATGCACTGATGTCTGAGCTGTATGAGGTTCATAAGTTGGCTGAAGCCACGGCAGACATTGTTAAAGCCCGTTACGAAAAGAATAAGAGAGAAATCGACGAGATAAAAGATCATTTGGATCTACCTAAAAAACCCTACTTTGGTAACTGACTAATGTTCATGTTTTAATAAATTAAACGTCTGTCTTTTTGCATCTTTCACACTTTGTCCCCAGGCTTTCGCCGCTTTTTTAAACATATCCTCTATTTCTGAATCGAGTATCGCGGGTGGGGTTTCTAAATAATGAGCTAAGGCATGCTGGAAATCATGAAGATTCACTTTTCTTTTCTTAGCCAGCGCTTTTAAAGTATCCGTCGTAATATTATCCGGGTGACTCATGTCATCCTCAGGCATCCTGCATCCGCAATTAAAACACATAAACTTGATTATAGCGCACGGCGTGATAGAATCGAACGCATGAAGATGAGTTTTAAGACTTTTTTTGTGTTTGTGCTGATTACAGTAATTACTATATCAGCTATACTATTCTTTTCCTCTGGAAATAAATCTGAACAACCCACAACAAATCATACCCAAATGCAGATGTCTGAAGTCATGCAAAATATGCCTGGCATGCAGGGCGATAAAACCAAAAGATATTCAGTTGATTGGGATTATGAGGAACCAGTTATGCCTGGCTCCCCTGTTATAATGAGATTCAGGGTGTTTAATGCTTCAAGCGGAGAACCAGTTGGTGTATTCACTAAAAATTACACAAAGCTGATGCATTTGATTATCGCAGACAGCTCGCTTACGGACTATCAGCATCTGCATCCGGAATACAAAGACGGCTGGTTTGAGATATCGGTAATTTTTCCGGAGGAAGGCAGGTACAATCTTTATCTTGATTTTGTGCCTTTAGGAGGAATTGAACAGCAAATTGGTATGAGCCTTAAAACTGCAAATTTTACTGAGGAAGAAGAGACTAAAAATGAGGAAGATCTGAGCACAAAAAAGGTAGAAGGTTACAAAATTGCTCTTAAATTTACCGGACCACTTAAAGCAGATATGCTGTCAAAAATGGAGCAAAAGCTTACTTTTGAAATAACACAAAACGAACAACCTGTAACCGCGCTTAAGCCTTACCTTGGAGCATTCGGGCACATGGTGATGATTAATACAGAAACATTTGACTATTATCATGTACATCCAGTGCAAAACGTTGAACTAAAAGAGGATGCTATTGGCGGCCCGAATGTTGAATTTGCGCCTATGGCAATATATCAACAGTTTAAACCGGGAAATTACCGGATCTTTGCCCAGTTTAATCCAGACGGGAACTTGATTACAGTGCCATTTACTGTCAATGTAGAATAGTATGAAACAGGTTTTCATAGCACTGGTTTTACAGATATTCTTGCTTTTATCCCCCACTCCTATTTTTGCCCATGAAACTCAAAGCGATGGACCCATAGGTGCGATTTTACATGTTGATCCAGGTGATCAACCGGTTGCAGGAAAAAAGAGCTCTTTGTTTTTTGAGTTTACGGATATGGAGGAAAAATTAAACCTTGATAATTGTGACTGTAAAGTTTCGATTACAAGGGGTGATCAGGAAATTTTAAGCCAGAGTTTTTCCAGAGTAGATGGCACCGAAGGCACATCCGGCCTTATTGATTTTACATTTCCCCAAAGTGACATTTATAAAGCCCGCGTAACCGGTAAACCCAAAGAAGACGGTCAGTTTGCCCCTTTTGATCTGAGCTTCATTATAAGAGTTGAAAATGATGGTCCAAAAACTATTAGTGAAGCGCACAGTCAGCCTCACAACACTTTTTGGGATCATGTTTTGCATTATATGCCTACGGCTTTGCTCATTCTAATTCTGGCTCTTATGTTGGCTTTTGCCCTCAGTAAAGGGAAACTGACTGTACTACTTCTGGCTGCTTTAATAGTTTTTCACTCTCTTCCGGTTAAGGCAATTCACGCCTCACATTCGGATAGTTTTAGTGTGTATGAATTCGAATGCTGTCTGCCGGTTTCAGCCACTTTACCAAATCAGCCGGTATTAAAGCTTAATAATATAGCTTTTGATGTTAAGCAGATTTTTCCTCAGCACCTTATTTTAAAGTTAGTTCTTGAAACTCCAAATCCCCGGGCTCCTCCTTATTAATTCCCTTTTTTAAAAACTAAAAAGAGAGGAGGTGAATAAAATTATGAATTTAAAATTTAATATTAAAAGTATTATTCTTTGTCTTGTCGCTTTAGTTACTTTGCAATTAACAATTACATCAGCTTTTGCACATGTAGTAGTTAAGCCTGCAGAAGTCGGTGTCGGGGCATATCAGACTTTTACAATTGGAGTTCCTAACGAAAAGGATAACCCGGTGGTCGGACTTCGCTTAGTGATTCCTGAAGGTCTTGAGCATGTTTCACCTAATGTAAAGCCAGGCTGGAATATTCAGATAAAACATGCGGAATATGTTTCAGCAGCGGAAGAAACTATGGATACTGAACATGACGAGAGACCTGTTACCGAAATAATTTGGACAGGCGGTTTAATTCCGACAGGGCAGAGAGACGATTTTCTTTTTTCTTCTAAAGCTCCATCTGAAATAGGCGAATTATTTTGGAAGGCTTACCAGACCTATGCTGACGGAACTACTGTTTCATGGGATTTAGCGCCGGATACAGATTCTGAAGAAAGTAATTCGGGACCTTATTCAAAAACTACAGTGGTTAATGACTTAGCAGGTAGCGAGAAAAATGAGTTACTTGCTGTTCAGGCAAAAGACAAATCAGCCAGAAATTTACCGATTATTTTATCGGGAATTGCTATTTTGATTTCGTTCTTTGCTATTGGTTTGCAGTTTAGAGGTAAGTAGTATAATACCGGAGTGGTTAATTCCGCTCCGGTATATTCTATGAAGTTTATAATTTTTCTCTTTGCGTTTTTTTTAATTTTTCCAGCTGCAGTCCATGCACATCTTATTAATGAACCGCCGTATTTCAAAATAAATAATGTTTTTACCGATTTCTATCCTGTCCCCTCAACATCTTACGAGTTTAATTTACCTCAGGATATTTCTAAGGAAAATTTTTTAGTTGGTCAGGAAATTCCTTTTGAAATCGAAACTGAAGCTTTACCCATTCCACAGGAAATAATAGCTGAAAAAAAATTTCTGTGGGACTTTGGTGATGGTGAAAAAGCAGAAGGACTAAAGAATACCCATTCTTATTCAAAAATGGGCACTTATATTATAACGATTTATGCTGATTCTCAAAATGGATTTGAGCCTCAAATATTACAAACAACTGCAATAAATATTCTGCCTGATGTAGATTATAAATTACCTAAATCAGTTATTAAGGCTAATAATAAAACATCAGCTAATCCTTCTATTGAAATTTTAAAGTTAAGTTTGAAAAATAATTTAAATTTCGATGCTTCCCTTTCAGTTGGTGGAAGTTCTGAAATTACAGAGTATTTCTGGGATACGGGAGATACTAATTTTAAAAACCAAAAAACTTTTACTTATAACTATCCGAACAATCCGTATATAGTTTTTCCAATCTTAAGAATTAAAACTAAAGATTGTTTTATTGCAGATTCTTATGTTCAGATCATGGACACAGATGAGAAAACATTTAATTCTTTAAACCTGACAATAATTTTCATAGGTGTATTAATATCTGCAATTTTAACTTTTATAATCTTCGGGGTTTATATAAAGTTTTTCAAAAAATAGCAGAGCTCAGATTTTACAAAGAAGTATTGCTAAGTTATACTCAGCAAAACAAAATGGAGTCTACTTACTTCTTAAACTCCTATGACTTACTAATTCTTGTTTTAACTTCCGTCTCCCTAATTGCAGGGTTTGCTCTAGGCTTCCTCTCAAAACAAAAAATTGAAATGAAAAAGCGGGAAGATGAATTAAAAGAACTAATCCGGCTTGAAAAAAATGCCCGCGAAAAGGCCGAGGAAGCAATTAGGGCAAGGGATGAATTTCTTTCGATTACTTCGCATGAACTAAAAACTCCTCTGACCACAATTATTTTAAGAATTCAGCAGACTTTAGACAGTATTTTAAACCAAAGTCTTGCGAATTTTTCCGGAGAAAAATTAGTCAATTCTTTAAATATTGCACAAGCTCAAACGAAAAGACTGCAGCTTCTAATTAAAGATCTTTTAAATTTTTCACTTATTACAACCGGAAAATTGGAACTTGATTTAAGAGAATCAGATTTAGTAATTATAGTCCGTGAAACAGTTAACAGATTTCAGGACCATTTATTAATTGCCGGCTGCGAGTTAAAACTCACATCAGATGAAAAAGTTAAAGGGCTTTGGGATCAAATTAGAATTGAACAGGCAGTTTCAAATCTTTTAACAAATGCGGTTAAATACGGCGAAGGAGCACCGATTGAGATAGATATTAAAAAGAATAATCATAACAAAGTTTTAATCACTGTTGCTGATAACGGTATCGGCATTGATCCAAAAAAACAGGGAATTATTTTTGACAGGTTTAAAAGAGCAATAGGTAATCAGGAAAAATTTCAGGGTTTAGGAATCGGACTTTTTATCGTTAAGCAAATTGTCAGCGCTCATGGAGGTAAAATATCTGTTAAAAGCAAGTTGGGTAAGGGGTCAAGATTTATTATGGAATTGCCAATCAGAGAACCTCTTGCACTCGAAACTCCATCTGTTCAAATAATTCCTCCGGCCCAAAGCTAATCCCAACGGAGTTATTTAGTCATATCTTTTTTCGGGTACTGTTTAAAAATAACTCTATGCATTACAACCGTAATTTAACTTTTACATTGGGATAGTCTACCGGCACTTTCCAATAAACTGTTTCAAATCAAGGTGTTGTGGTTAAGGGTAACAATTTAATCTTTGTGTTTTGAATCTTCTTTACCTTTCTCCATATATTAGATTTTGTTCAAAAAATAAAAGTTTGCAATAAGTACTATTAATATTAGTCTTCAACAAATTCAAATCTTTGAACTTTCTTTCCGTTTATCTCAACTTCTTCTGAAAACATTTTTAATGGTCTAACCCAAAGCTTACTTCTGGGATTGTCATATAAAGCTTCATAAACTACAAATTCTTCTAAAGTTTCTGAATGTTTAGCCGTGCCTAAAACCTGATAAAATTTCCGGGTTTTTGAATGTTTATACTTTCCTAATTTCATACTACTGGCGGACATAGACGCTAATCGAACATATTAGAAGGATTCTGAAGAGCTATTTTATATTCCAAATTATATCTAAACCTTTAGAACATACATTTGTTCATCTGTGCTTTCGGTGACTCCTCCGACAGACTGATATAATGCGACTGCTTCGGCGTTTGATTTATTTGTGAGCACCCAGACTTCATCAGCTTCTACTTCTTTTGCCCATTTTTTCAGTTCTTCGATAAGTGCCTTACCAATCCCGTTTCTCCGAAAATCTTCATGAACACCAATTTCATAAAGTAACACTTCAGCTTTTCTTTTATCAAATCTTTGCAATCTATATGCTGTTAAAAATCCAACTGTTGTTTTATCCCAGAAAGCAGCGAGCAAGACATTATCTGGATTCTTTAAAAACTTTTCTCCCTCAATTTTGTCCCATACCGTACCTTCATCTAGTAAGGAGTCAATTTGAAGTATCAACTCATCATCAAATTGAGTTATTTGTATAATATGAAACTTCTCCTCAGTTTGTTCCATTAGAGACATTATATCAGGTGCGAATGTTTTGAAGAAAAATGAGGCTTTTAGCATGCCAGTTCGAGCTGTATAGAGAGTACGGTCACTCTCGGTTCTTATATTGGCTGCGGGACTAGGATTTGAACCTAGATAGACGCCTCCAAAGGGCGCCGTCCTACCATTAAACGATCCCGCAATAAAGTGACAAGTAGGATTTTAACAGAATTTACACATTTCTTGAAGCACTGAGCCTGGATTGGCATCTACTTGCGTTGATCTGTTATCATACTCAGGATGGATTTTGGACTTCTTCCAAAGACTCTGCAATTTATTGCTTCTCTGAGTCTGGCAATGAACGTTTCAGCAACACCTGCTCCAGAGGTTAGTTTAACCTCCCCTAAGTTTATCTCTTCCCAAAACATTCCCGCTGAGGAAATTCAAAGCTTAAATGTTATAAATCCCAATACTAATATCGAGCTTGTGATAAAACCTGAAGAGCCTAAAGAGGTAACGGTCGAGCAACCACCTGTTACTTTTACAGTTGTACAACCTACTCCAAAACCTACACCTGAGCCTGAAGAAGAATCAAAAGAAAAAATTGAGATTATTAAAGAAGCAAAGGCACAAGAACCCTCACCATCCCCTTCTGCATCGCCTACTTCAACCCCGACACCGCAACCAAGTTTAACACCTTCAGGATCAACATCAACAGACTCGAACGGCGAAAGAATGTTTGCGATGGTTAATGAGTATCGAGCCGGAAAAGGTTTAACATCTTTTGAAAAAGACGGCAGGCTTTGCGAAATAGCAACTAAACGCGCTCCCCAGATAAATGGTGAATTATCCAACGGAACTTTGCATAAAGGATTTAAGGATCTGAATTTACCTTATTGGGCAACTGAAAATATTGCCGCCTACTCAACTCTAGAACAAAATCTTAAGTTTTGGTTATCCGATTATATTCACAAAAAAGCAATCGAGAGTGATAATAAATATAGCTGCACTGCCTGTTCGGGTACCTCCTGCTCCCAAATTTTTACCAGCTTTGTGGGAAAGTAAATATTTTAAAATCTCTTCTTACTACTTAATACTAAACTAAGCATCACAATAGTTAACACCGATGGAATTTAGTTATAAACTCTGATTACTTCTCGTTATATCCGCCGAATTTGTAGTTAATTAAATTTGCAGATTTAAATTTCCCTAATATAAAAAACACAGATAAGAGAATGTATTGTAAAAAGGTTTTTAGAATACCGTACTTTTTAAAACGTCTGTCGGAAACAAACACTTTAAACGGGAGAATTTGAAAGCTGCCTAATTTTGAAGCACTTCTTATAAAAGCTATATCATCATACGTAAGCGAACTATCAAATCCGTTAACTTTACTAAATAGTTTCTTATTCACTACAATGCATGATCCGGCTCCGCTCGGTAAAAGATTTTGTAAAATGAAAAATATTGCATTGAAGAAAACATAAATCAGATCAATTAAAAGAACAGATTTATATGGAAAATAAAAAGGACAGGCGATTTCAAGACCTGATTTAGTTATTATTTTAAATACATTCTCCAAAAAATTTTTCTCAACCCGGACATCGGCATCCAAAAAAACAAGATAATTTCCCTGAGACCTTTTGCCTCCGAATGTTCTTTGCTCTGCCGGACTTTTCTTTGCTTTATAAAATTTTACATTATTTTTTTTCGCAATTTTTTCCGTCCGGTCTTCAGAATATCCATCAACCACAATAATTTCAAACGGCGGACAGTTCTGCTTCTTTAAATCATTAAGCAAATTTCCCAAATATTTTTCTTCGTTAAGGGTGGGAATAATTATGCTGATTTTATTCATAAATCTTTAAAGATATTGTTTAGCAATAAGTATAGAAACAAAAAGAAAAAAACCGAGAATAAGATTTATAAAAGGAAAGGCCCAGTAAAGCGACGCGGTATTTTTTCTAAAAAGTGCGTGAACGGGAAGCAAGGAGTAGATTAATCCCAGGATTTTAATAAAAGGATTTAGATCCTGAAGAAATAAAACACCGGCTGATATAGCCCAAAGAAAAGAACATAAATATAAACTTTTCCTCTCGCCTAAATATACAGCGGTTGTTGCAAGTCCTGCCTTTTGATCGGATTTAATATCAGGAATTGCGGAAAATAAATGCATACTCCAAACCCAGATGCTGCTTCCGAGCAGAATCTCCCAGGAGATATCGTTCCTAAAATACAAACAACCTAAAACTCCCGGAAGAATATAAAGAACATTGGAAATTGAATCAAGAAACATTCTTGTTTTAAATCTGAGAGGTGGCGCACTGTAACTAAATGATAGAAAAATAAACAGCGCAAAAATCAGTTTAGAAAGTGTGCTCTCCTGGATTAGATAAACAGGAATGCTTATCAAAGACGATATTAAAAGTAGAATAGTTACAAAACTTTTTTGGTTTTTTTTAAGTAAAACTTCTTTTGTCCCTTTTTTCTTATTAAAACGGTCAGTGTCTCCATCGAAATAATCATTAATACCATATAGTAATAGGTTAGCCGGTAATAAAAAATAAAGAAAATTTATAACAAAAAAACCTGAAATAAGTTGTGAAACTTCACTGCTGCCCGCCAGAAAACCTATCAAAAAAGGTCCCGCCAGATAGATCCAAAACCTTGGTCTTGAAAGGTTTAAAATATAATTAATGCTGCGGCTCATTTTGATAAGTAATTCTTTAGAATGCTGTAAATAATTAGAGAAATAGGCGGTTTAACTTTCTTTCTATATACAATAAACGGATCCTTCTCCAGCTGCTGCGCAGTCCAGATATACATATCGGATGCGGTTTTAACCGGAACACGTAATCTTTTAGGAATATATTTAAATCCTTTTTCTGCATCACTTTGCCAACCCCGCCATCTATTAATTTCCCCGTTAATTAGCTTTTTAAATTTTATCCTGTTTTTCAGTGCGGTCTGTTCTTCAATATCTCCAAATCCGTTTTTTTCAAGTACGTCTTGCGGAATGTAATTTCTTCCGAGCATATTGTCCTCTTCAATGTCCCTAAGGAAGTTTATATATTGCATTGCCTTTCCCAGCAATCCTGCGCTTTCCGCTGATTCCTTCGGAAGATTTAAAATATTTGCCATCATAAATCCAATCACTTGAGCTGAACCAAAAATATACTCCTCTAACTCTTTTATCGTTTTATAATTTCGTTTTTGTAAATCCATCCGCATTGCATTAAGAAAAGCAGTAGTCCAACCCTTTTTAAATTTTTTTCTTTTTTCAAGGGAAATATATGAGTAAATAATTTCGTTTTCTGAAAATCCGGAGCGGGAAGCTTTTTTGTATTCAATGGCAAATTCATTAAATTCCTTTTTTCTTTGGGGAATTGAATCAACAAAATCGTCGGCAGTTCTGACAAATGCGTATAAGACAAAGACATTTTTTCGCACTTCCTCAGGGAAAAACAGACTCGTATAAAAGTAAGTACGGCTCCCCTTTTTAAAAATTTTTAAAAGCCGGCTATTCATCTGATTCAATCATTTCACTGACTATTTGAGAAGAAATCAGGCAAACTGGCATACCGATACCGGGGTGGGTATATTGTCCGGTATAGTAAAGATTGTTAACCTTTTTGCTCTTATGTGACGGACGGAACAAGGCACTTTGCATAAGCATATGACTCAAACCCAAAGCTGTTCCTTTATAGGAATTATAAAGAGTGCTGAAATCATTAATACTGAATATTCTTTCAACTTCGATATCATCTATAAATTTTTCGCCAATCAATTCCTCTAGATGTTTTAAAATTTTGTCTCTATAAATCTTGCGATTTTTTACATTGTCCTTGAGATTCGATGAAACCGGTACCAAAATAAATAAGTTTTCCTTTCCTGCTGGTGCCACGGAAGGATCGGTTTTTGAAGGAGCACAAATATAGTACGACGGGTTTGCAGGCCATGATGGTTTATTAAAAATTTCCTCAAAATGTTCTTCCCAATTTTTCTCCAGAAAAAGGTTATGGTGTTTAAGTTTTTTAAGTTTTTTCCCTATACCCAGATATAAAATAAATGCTGAAGGGGCTATTGTTTTTTTATTCCAATATTTTTCCGGATAGGTTTGAAATTTCTCCGGCAATAATTTAGTTTCAGCAAATGCATAATCAGCGTTTACAACAACCAGGTCAGCCCCGTATTCTTTCTTTCCCGATTTGACATGGGTTATTTTTTTATCACTGAATTTGTATCCGCTGACGGGTTGATTGTAATAAATTTTTACATTATGTCTTTTGCAAAGCGCAACCAGAGACGAAACCAGTTCGTTGATACCACCCATCGGATACCAAACACCCATTTTAAAATCTATATAGCTCATCATTGAATAAAGTGCCGGAGTATTTTTGGGAGAACCGCCTAAAAATACAATACTGTAAGATAATATTTTTTTTAATTTATCTTCTGAGAAATATCTTCCGATAAATTTTGCCAGATTGTCAAAAATGTGCATTTTAGGGCCGTTTAAAATAATTTCTTTTCTAAAAAAATCTTTAAAAGATCTGTAATCCCTATAAATAAAATGCTTCAACGATTCCTTGTACAAAAATTCAGATTGTTTAAGATAAAGCCCCAGTTTCTTATCGCCATTCTCTTCAAAAGTTTTAAATAGCTCCATTGTTTTTCTATAGTCGGAGGGTATATCCGTAATGCCCTCGCCTTCAAAAAAAATCCGATATGAGGGATCAAGTTTCTTTAACTTAAAAAAATTTTCCGGCTTCTCTCCGAATATTTTAAAGAATTTTTCAAATACATCCGGCATTAAATACCAAGACGGTCCCATATCAAAAACAAAGCCATTCTTTTTCCAGACTCCGGCTCTGCCTCCTGGCTGACTATTTTTCTCCAAAATCGTAACGTTATATCCTTTTTTGGCAAGCAAAGCCCCGGCAGAAAGGCCACCAATCCCCGCACCTATAATCACAACATTTTTCACCCAACAAGAATAACAGTTTTATTATTTAATCGCAAAAACGCTGACTGGAGGGTATGAATAAAAGATAACCCGGTTGAAGCCCACTGGCGTCAACTTCATTTCTTCTGATTTGAGCCGTCGCTATTGGCAACGTTATGGATAACATCCGTAGTCATTTTAATTGGAGCTGTAATATAAGGAAAATCTCTGGCCAGCTTTTCCGCCAACGAAGGTTTTGCTCTTTGAATCTGCGTTAATATTGATCTTTCAATATAACCCGTATCCGTGCGTCTTAACATTTCTTCAAGCTCAGGATCCGGTTTTTTGATTCCTACGTGTTTTCGTATCTCAGCTAATACCTCAAGTGCTTTCGTAACCTCTTCCTCAGCGATCAAATTAACCCTTAAATGGACTTCTTCACGCAAAGTGCTGACATAAGACGATCTGTTTTGCGAAACCAAAATAAAAATAGCTAAAAAGATCGCTTCGAGAGACACAATCATGGTTAAAAAGCCAAAAGGGTACGGGTCAAAGGGCACAACTCCAGGGACAACTCCGACATTCAAAGCGATCCATGAGGTAAAGAGGATAATATGAAAAACTAAAAATTGAGTTGAGCCACAGATTTCAGTTAAATCGTCTGAGATTTGTGTGAGAAGCGAACGTGATCTTAAAGATTTTGCCTCAAAGGACTTAAAAAATTGACGTCTTTGCTCAGCACCCTGAACAGTATTTGGCTGGGCTTTTACTTCATCAAACTTTTTTTCAGGTTCCATAGCGTTAATTTAATAGTGCATCCAAAGTGTGTCAGGAGTCAAGAGTCATGAGTCAATGGTTCATGTGGTTTTGGTTGAGGTTAAACGGTAACGAAGCTCGTATGGTAAAGCGCTATAGGTGTCAGAGTTCTTTTTTCACCATCTTCCAGACCCCCTCACGATACCAGCATCGCTACCGTATAACTCTTAACCGATCTGTATATTAAGATTGGGTGTCAATTAATTTTTATTAGCGAAGATTGAGGATTTTTTAATTAACTTCGCATGATAAACGATCTCTCTTACTTCCCCATCATCTCCTTCAATTTCGTTAACGCCTGACATCCTTGCATATTCCTGAAGATAATCAGACAACGATCCCTGATTTTCCTTAAGCTCCCCTTTTAAATCTTTAAACTTTTTATCTAAGTCAGCAGCCTGTGGCTGTTTTAAAATCTGAGCCTTTGTGTTTTGTTTAACTCTTGCGGCTTCTTTTGATGCTTTTTCGTGTTCCTGATACGTTGGATCATTATTAAAAATATCGTCTAACATATCCTTAATCTTTTTAGCTTCTACTTCCAGCGTATCGATAGTAGAAATATGCCCTTTAATAAGGGATTCCATATTGATTAAGATTTCGGAATTTTTTGCACCCGGTTCAAGAGCAACTTGAGTGACCTCTACTGCTTCAGTTACATCTTCAGCTGGTTTGGTGTTTTCATCCATGAATATTGAATTTAGAATATAGGACTATATTTTGCAAGGGCTCAGTTTTAAATAACTCAGTTAATCGCGCAGAAATCACGCAAAAAATCGCGCAATAGGCATAAACTTCATTCTGCCGAAGTGTAATAAGAAGCGGGGCCGCGGCCTTCAAGTTTAATTAACTTTTTATCAACCAGCCCCTTTAGTTTAAGCTGTGCAGTTCTTTTAGCAATTCCCAGAAGCTTTATAACATCATCAGATTTAATAGTGTTCGAAGATACTAGAAGATCAATTATTTTTACTTCATCAGGATCTAAAACTGTCTGTGCTCCGGTTGCACTTTTATTGAAACCTAAGGAATCAATAATTTTACGCACTTTTCTTGCTTCAACTAAAAATCCGGCAATAAAATATTCCATCCACGGTGTTAAATCCTGACCCTCGTGATAGTGATCTCCCTGAACCATATTCTCAGCATTGTAATAATCCTCCCGATTTTTGTTATAAAACTCCTCAAGTACAATAATTTTTCTAAAATCCCATTCATCTCTATAAAGAGAAAACTGAGTTAAAAGACGTGCCATTCTTCCATTACCATCTGAGAAAGGATGAATGGAAACAAACTGTAAATGCAAAATTCCCGCTTTTAAAATTGGCTGTAAATCTTCGTTTTTATCAGAAGCCTTTTTATACCAATCAACCATTTCTTTGATCAATCTTTTAACTTCGTCTGCCTGAGGTCCTTGATATCTAAGTTGCTCAGTTCCGTTGCCGTTATCATCTACAACATAAATTTCTCCAGGTCTAAATTTACCAAGCTTCTCTTCGGGCAACAGACCTTTCATAGAAATAGCATGTAAATTTAAAATTAATTCAGGTGTTAATTCTTTTTTTTCTTTCGCAAGTTTTTCAACTTCTTTTACCGCATTTTGATAATTTTTGACTTCTAAAATACTTTTATCGTCAGCGGCCACGGACATTCCTGATAGAACACGATCAACCTGATGTTCGGCTAATTGATTTCCCTCGATAGAAGTTGAAGTATGAACCATTCGAATTAATGCTTCGCGTTTCAACTGAAGTTCATTTAAAGGAAGCACACGGGATCTCTCGATTATTGTTTTTATTTCAGTAATCTCTACGATTGCGGAAAGTGCTTCAGGGGTAATTGTGTATTTGGGCTTATACATCTTTATATATTATATCATAGCTTGCGTGATTTTATGCGCAATTATGCGCGATCGAATTTGATGAATGTTGAGTCCAAATTGAGGCTAATGCGCGATATTTTGCGCGATTCTTGCGTGATTATATAAATAGTCCTTCAAGTGGGCCTGCAGAATAATCATTTGCTCTTTTAGGATAAAATTCTCTAGAGCAAAGTATTAACATATTGGCGAAATCTGCCCAGTGCTCTTGCGGCACAATTACCATTAACTCCTGTTCAATTTTAACAGGATCATTATCGTTGTCTGTTAAACCTAACTTTGGTGCAAGCCTCATCACATGGGTATCAACCACCACCCCGGAATTTATTTTAAATGCGTTGCACAAAACGACATTGGCTGTTTTTCTCGCAACTCCCGGCAGCGCATCTAATTCCTCCATTGTTTTTGGCACTTCCCCGTTATGTTTTTCTACCATCATCTTTGAAGCCTCAACGATATTCTTAGCTTTATTTGAATGGAATGTTACTTTGGATATCATTTTATCGATCTCTTCCGGCGTAGCTTTACTCACAGCATTTGCGTCGGGATATTTTTTAAAGAGTTCAGGAGTTACTTTATTTACTAGAACATCGGTGCACTGCGCCGCCATGATCGTGCCAATTAAAAGTTCAAATGGAGTATTGAAATTTAAAGCTGTTATTGGATTAGGGTAAATCGGCCGCAGCCGTTTAATTATTTCTAAAACCTTTTCTTCACGGGTCATATGGTTATTTAAGGATTGCGGGAATGAGTCTTCGATGACTCACCTCTCCCTCATTTCACTCAGTCTGGGATGAGCAAGCTCTCCCTTCTTTCACTTCGTTCAGTCGAACTGGAGCGATAACTCTTGAACACTTTCCTGAGTTAGCAGAAGCTCTCCAGCTATATTGGAATTTTAACACTTTTACATTAAAAGATCCTCATTTAGAACAAGCTCAGGGGATTGCAACTAAGGAGTATAATACACCGTATGAATACTAAGGGTTCTGAGTCATCTAAGAAGACCACTATAAATAATAAGCCTAAAATCCATCTTAAATCCAAAGACCTCATCATAACGAAGGACTCTACTGAAGGAAAAGAACTGCTAGGGTTAATAGAAGCGTTAGTTGCTGTTGACATTGCGGGTCCTAGAGCTGCCCTGAATGCCTCCAGTATGAGCGATAATAACGGAGGAGAAATTATATACACTCTTACTGAGGACATGGTTAAGAAAGGTCACTAATTAGGAAGAAAGGTCTTGAACTTAATTATAGTAGAGAATACATATGGTGTAAGTTGTTTATTTATTCAGTATTATACGAATTTTCATATTATTCACTCGTAACTAGGTAAGGCTTTGTTCTCACAAGCGCAAAAGTATAAACTCCCCCTGGCTAAAAATCTATGTATGGGGAGTAGGTGGTGCTTCCGGGGGCTTCTCTCTAAAATTTATAGAAAATTAGATTCAAAACTATATCATAGTTATAAGTACTTTCTATCCTAGAAAATTCAATCTTTTTTGTATTAAAAAGTTGTAAAATCAGACGATGGCGAGAGCGATTAAATTAGATCTTATTCTAAAATCTCGAGAAGCGATATTGTCAGCAGTTCAGATTTTTAATAATCCCTTGATGGAATTTAAAACTGAGTCATTTATTGTGCTTTCAATGATAGGCTGGATGTATCTACTCCACGCTTACTATAAATCTAAAGGTATGAATTACAGATACTTTGAGCTTAGAGGTGTTAGGAGAACTTATTTAAGGAATGCTGATGGTAGTTTTCGATTTTGGGACTTATCAGAATGCTTGAATAACGAAGGTTGTCCGCTAGACAAAGACACAGTAAATAATTTAAGTTTTCTAATCGGTTTAAGAAATCAGATTGAACATCAAAAGCCATCAGATTTAGACTCTTACCTATCTGCTAGATACCAAGCCTGCACTCTAAATTTCAATTATTATATAAAGAAGCTCTTTGGTGAAAAATACTCATTAGACAATCTTCTAGCTTTAAGTTTGCAATTCGCTGAGTTAGATTATGATCAAGCTCAAATAATAAAAGATAAGTCGAATCTAATACCACCCAATGTAAATGCTTATATTGCTTCATTTGATAGTAAATTAACTCCTGATGAACAGAATAGTGAAAGATTTGCCTATCGTTTGTTATTTACTAAAGTTACTGCTAAGAGAGCCGGTCAAGCTGATAGAGTTATTGAATTTTTAAATCCTAACTCAGAACTAGCTAAGACTATAGATAAAGAATATTGGGTAACAAGTGATAGAGAAAAGCCTAAATTTTCTCCTACACAAGTGGTAGAGACTATACAAGACGCCGGATTTTTAAGATTCAAGATAAGTGATCATACAGACATCTGGAAAGAGTATGATGCAAAAAACCCATCCTCAGGGTATGGAGTGATGGTAGTTAAAACTTGGTATTGGTATCAGAATTGGATTGATTTTGTACTTGAGAAGCTAAAAGATAAGCCTGACGCCGCACAATAATCATTATGCGGCAACGAAAGGGGTTTTTGTGGCTTTTTTCTGGGCTATAGGACTAATTAGTGAAAAGAGGTAAACAGGAAAGGATTGGAAATTATAGGACGCACTATTGGGAAGGATATATGTATTTAGCTCCAATTTCTTCCTGGAACTGTTTCCATGCTTCAGGGTTATCTGAATTAGGAAAAGCTCTCTCTAGCGCCAATCTTAGAACTTGTGAACTTCCTACATGAGTTGATCCACCCTTCAGTAACCAGAGAACACTGAACATTGCGTTATAGACTAATCCGTCAACTTGAGGTTCTCTATATTTTGTAGTAGTTGCTAGCTCTGCCATTCTTGAAATTTCCGTTGGTCCAAATCCATGCTCTAACATATAGGCTCTAGCTCTATATTTTTGCTGTCTGGCACTTTCATGCATCCCTTTGAGCTCTTCAGCTTCAGATGAATGCCTTGTACGAAGTTCGCCAAAAACAGCATCGGCGCGTTCAGTATCATCATTTTTAACTACTTTACTAATAACTGCTAAGCGAACAAGCTCTTTAAGAGTAGGTTCAGTAAAATAAATATCTCCTTCCTCTGAAATATCATCATCGGGGTGCCTGCTAGAACGAACACCATAATCTCCTTTTTTTCTTCCCGGGTCATTCATCCTCAATTCTCTATCTATAGCTTTATCAAGGTTATCTAGCAAAGGTTTATCTCGTCTTATAGTTGAATAGCCAAAACTACGAGCGCTATTTTTAACAAATGATTCAAAAACCTCTTCAGATTTAAACCACTGTTTAAATCTTTGTAACATCTTTGCGTGTTCAGGATATTCTGTAGCTAGTAATCCTTCAAAATTTTCAAGTCCAGCTGACTTTGCACGATCCATCAAATCTACTAAGCTAGATGCTTGCTCAACTCTTACGGAGAGGTCTTTTTCTCTATCCCGAGCAAACATTTCATAATGTCGGATAGGACTCCTGAGTACCTTTAAATCTGCTGGAGGCATAAACTCTGAACCTCTTAAGTGTGCTTCTTCACGACTAAACCCAGTTGCTTGCTGGAATAAATCATGGGTTTGTAATAATGCAGCACTCATTTGTCTTTGGTCTTCAGGGTTAGCTGTGCAGATTGCCATATGATCAAGATATCCGTTACGAGTATCACCTTTGACATGTCCATTAGCAAAGCGATCAACGGCTTGTGTGTAATTCCAGCCAATAGCTCGTAAGAAGGCAAAGGTCTTCGCTGCTTTTTCAGATTCTCCAATAATCCTTCCTATTGGTACGGTGTCTGCAAGCGTATTTAAATATTCAGCTCTTGCTTCAGTAGGTTCAAATGTGTGATGTTCCAGATTAAAACCGGCATGACCTATTGCATCCCACATTTGGCGGGCTGCTGAATAGTTCCTAAGATCTTCTTGTAATGATAATGGGTCAGCTTCATGGAGTTTATCAAGATCTGTAACTAAAAAGCGAAACTGTCCATCTATTTGCTGTCCTTGGATTAAAATGGGACTTCCTGAAGTTGTAGCCTCCACCTCCCAACCTTTAAATCTAAGTAATCTTCCTTGAGTTCTATCCAAATATTCTTCTACACCATCCTCATACACTAAAAGTCCAGTTAACTCTTTTTTATCTAAAGGCATAGTTAAACCTGTCTGTCTTGCTCGCTCAGCTAAACCATCCACAACCCGATCTTCCTTAGCTTGATACTTTTCACTCTGCTTTCTTAAATCTAAATCACTCAATAAGACATCTGATATCTCACCCTGAACCTTAGCGTCTACGCTTGGAATAAAGAAATCTCTTCTTATTGGGTCATCTGATTGAAAATCTGGTAAATATCTTTCTTCTAAGGTGTAGTTATAGTGACTTCCCCTCATAGACCAGCGTGCCATAGCCACACTTCTATCTTGAGGTGCCCTCAAGGTGCTCTGTATACAAAGCCTTCGTTCTGCAGGTGATAATTCAGGTGTTCTTGCTGTTGCCATGGCCGATAGTTTACCACAATAAGTAAATTATTTAAACCTTCTTATTTAGGAGAACCAATTTAGTATACTTCTGTTATGGATGAGCCTGAGATAGATATTACAAAGTTAAAGTATGTTTTATATGCCCGTAAAAGTACAACAGATGAGACAAGGCAGGTCCGGTCAATAGGAGATCAAATAGATGACTGTCAAAGATTAGCTATAAGACTGGGACTAAAGATTGTGGATACTCTACGAGAGACAAAATCAGCCAAAAAACCAGGCGAAAGACCTATCTTTACAAGATGCTATCGGATATAAATAAGGGTGTTTATGACGCAATTCTGGCATGGAACCCAGACCGATTAGCTAGGAATATGCTTGAGGGCGGAAGACTACTAGATATGATAGATCAGGAACAAATTAAGGATCTAAAATTTGTCACTCATTATTTCACTAAGGATGCTAATGGAAAAATGCTCTTAGGAATGGCATTTGTTCTAAGTAAACAATACAGTGATGATTTGTCTCAAAAAGTAACTAGGGGTGTAAGAAAGAGTTTTGCTGAAGGAAAATCCCCTATACCTAAACACGGCTACCTAAATGAGAAAGGAATCTATACTCCTGATGGTAAGAATTTTGAACTTATCTGCGATGCTTGGAAAATGAGGTTAGTTGGGGACTCGTTACAGGAAATAACAGATCATCTTAATAGTAACGGTTATTCAAGAATAGTCAAAAAGGATGGTCGGGAAATTGATATGGACACAAAGATACTTACAGATCTCTTCAAAGACCCCTTTTATTATGGTGTTTTGATTCAGGCAAGGCAGACAGTAGATCTAAGGGATTTATATTCCTTTGAACCCGCTGTATCTGAAGAGGATTACAATCAAATCCAGGCACAATCAACCCAGAGATCAAAACCCTTAAACACAAATAGAAGGCTAACTTTTTACCCACTTAAAGCGATGGTTAAGTGCTCATTTTGTCATCACAATATGGTTGTTGGCCCATCTACCAGTAAAGGAGGAAAGAAGCTATTGTATTACCGGTGTGATAATAAAAACTGCTCCCGTAAGAAAAAATCCATCAGAGCTAAAATAATATTTAGTTGGATATATCAATTCTTAGAGAATAATTTTAGCCTTACCGAGGAAGACTACGGCAAATACTACGATCACCTAACCTTTTTAAACGATTCCTCGCGGCAAAAACTAAAAATAGAGATACATAGTAAACAAGGAAGTCTGAAAAAGATCTCAAGTGAAATGAAGGAATTAGGCTTGCAGGTGGTCAAAGAGAAGAATCAAGTAGCTAAGGAGGTTGGCGGTAATAAACTAACAGAACTGAAATCTCAAAAAGAAGAATTGGAAAAAGCTCTAAAAACACTTGAGGGTCAGCTGACAGACCCTGAAAAAACTAAGCTAAGTCTGGAAGAGTTCTTGAACTTTTCTAAGGAAGCTGCTGTAAGAGTCCAAGCTGGTGGTCCTGAACAGAAGGATATTATTTGTCGTCAAGTATTCTTGAACTTTGTTGTGGATGAAGAGAAAGTATTGTCATACCAGCTTAAACCTGTGTTCAAGAGTATGATAAAAACCCGTAATAACCCATCTGGTCGGGGATAAAGGACTTGAACCTTCGACCTCACGCTCCCAAAGCGCGCGCTCTACCAGCTGAGCTAATCCCCGAAAACTTGTGCCGCGGGTGGGACTCGAACCCACAAGGCCTAGGGCCATTGGATTTTAAGTCCAACGTGTATACCATTCCACCACTGCGGCACGTTTCAACTTCAGACGTTCGTAGTAGGAAAGACTAATTCCTCCTGGGTTAATTTTATTTTATTTCTGGCTCTGCCAGATAAAATGTATTTAACCCGTTCAAATGTCATTTAGACATTTGAACCCACTGCGGCACGTTGTAGAGTATTTTAACAGGAAACGAAGCAAAGATGAAGCTCGCAGCTTATATTATCCTATAGTTGACATACTTTGCCTCAAAAAGTACAATTAAAGCCTACGATCCTCAGGGTTGTTTTTAGGCAGAAGTATCTGCCAGAATTAAAAAAGCGGAGGTAATTATGATTGCCAAAATGAAAAAAACGGAGGAGGCAATGAACACTCTCGAGAAGCTCTCCTTCAAAATAACAAATTTAATAGGAACACCTATTTCAGTAATTGTTCACACCATAGTTTTTGCAACCTTTTTTCTGTTAACTTTCTTCGGATACTCTATTGAAAGAGTACTCCTGCTCTTAACGACCGTTTTATCAGTTGAAGCGATTTACTTAGCGCTTTTTATTCAGATCACTGTTAATCGAAACACCAGATCTCTTGAGGAAGTTGAGGAGGATATTGAGGAAATTCAGGAAGATGTTGAAGGTTTGGAAGATGATGTTGAAGAGATTTCAGATGATCTTGAGGATATTCAGGCAGAAGATGTTAAAGCTGATTTAGAAGAAGAGCAGGCAAAAATTTCACTTAAAAATATCGAGGATGATTTAGAAAAATTACAACACGATATCAGTGCGTTAAGAAGCAATACGATTACACATCAAAGTTCAAAGAAATATTTAAAAGGATAAGAGTCTGACTCCAAAGGAGTGGCGTATTGTCGCAAGAGTCTAGAGTCTAGTATAATCACAGCGCATGGACAACTGCGTTTTCTGCAAAATAGTTTCAGGAGATATTCCCTCGTTTAAAGTTCTAGAAGACGAAAATCATTTAGCCTTCCTTTCAGTCGCACCGATAGCTAAAGGTCATACATTGATCATTCCTAAATCGCACTCAGAATATGTTTTTGATATGGAAGATAATTCACTCGGAGATATGATGAAATTTTCTAAAAAAGTCGCCCCACTTCTATCTAACTCTTTAAAACCAAAAACTGGAAAAATCGGAATTATGGTAGCAGGCTTAGAAGTTTCACACACCCACATTCATTTAATTCCTATGGACAAAGAAGGTGATTTAAGTTTTATTAATGCTAAACCTGCTTCAGAAGATGAATTGGAAGAAACATTAGGAAAAATATTGTCATCCCAGACTTGATCTGGGATCCAGTGAATCGTTTAGCGTTAAAGGGTAACGAAGCTCGTATGGTTTAGCGGTAAGGGGTTGGGTGTTTTTTATACCATCTTCCTGACCTCCTCATGATAAGCAGAGCTTGCAAAGTCATAACCAGCTTCGTAACCGTATAACCCTAAACTAAATATAAAATGAGTAAAACAATAGTTGCTGTTATTGATGCTGGCGGAAGAGGCTCTGCTTTGATTGATGCTTATGCTGCGTCCCCTTTAGTTGATGAACTTATCGCCATACCTGGAAATGATTTAATGCAGATTAATACTGAGAAACCTGTGCATATTTTTCCTGATCTAAAAACCACCCAAAAGGATGAAATTCTAAAAATATGTAAAGACAACTCTGTCAGTTTTATTGACGTAGCGCAGGATAATGCGGTTGAGGCAGGTGTTTCCGATATACTTCGCGATAATAATTTTAAAGTTGTTGGGGCATCGAAAGAGTCCGGACAACTCGAGTGGGATAAATGTTTTTCAAGGGAATTTATGGTCAAATATAATTTACCTGTTCCTAAATTCTGGAAGTTTCAAAACAAAGACGAAGCAAAAACATTTATACAGACGCAAACTGAACAACCTTTCGTCATAAAAGCTTCAGGATTGGCCGAAGGAAAAGGCGTAATAATTGCGCAAACAATCGCGCAAAGCCTTGATGCTGTAGACCAAATGGCAAAATTTGGAACTTCAGGCGAGACCTTTTTAATTGAGGAATTTCTGGATGGTGAGGAATTTTCTTCGTATGCAATTTCAGACGGAAATACTTTTCAATATATAGCCTCTGCGCAGGATCACAAAAAAGTTTTCGACGGTGATAAAGGTTTAAATACAGGCGGAATGGGTTGTTCTGCACCAGCTTTAGTGGTTGATGAGAATATTGAAAAACAAATTATGGAAATTTTTCATGAAACCTTTGAGGGACTTAAAAAAGAAAACAAACCATATCATGGAATTCTTTATCTGGGAGGAATTGTTGTTGCAGGTAAAGTTTTTATTATTGAATATAATTGCCGCTGGGGAGATCCGGAAGTTGAATGTATTTTACCGGGTATTAAAAATGACTGGTATGAAGTTGGTCTCTCCGTTGCTGAAGGTAAATTAAATGATGAAACTATCGAATACGACGGAAAATCAAGAATTGTTGTTGCCGCCGCGTCCAAAGGATATCCTGAGGATTATTCTGCAGTTAAAGGTAGCGAAATAATCGGAATGGATGACTTAATCGGAACTCCGAATGTTAAAGTTTACACAGCCGGTGTCAGGAAATCTGACGGAAAATACATTGCAAATGGCGGAAGATTATTTTTCGTTGTTGCAGAAGGTCATGATGTTATAAAGGCGCGAGATGTTGCATATGACGCGCTTGAAAAAGTTTCGATTCCTAATGGAAATGGTGAAGATTTATTGCATTACAGACATGATATAGGTTATCGGGATGTCTTACGCATTAAAAATTCATAGTGGTATATGTAAATAGGGCCTGTAGCAGCAGCTTAATCCTCCCCTTTTACCATACCAAATTCTTCTAAATTACTTTCCATTTCGAACGAATTATATTTACTAAAATCCATATTTAAGGTTCTTGCGTGTATTAATCCTTGAATTAATTTCCTAGCTCTTATTGCTGCTTCCTTCCTTAAATTATCAATTTTTAATTCGATTGGATGACGGTAATTACTGCTGTCTATTACAACTAAACAACCAGTGAGTATAGAAGTATGGGCTTCAACATATGTGATATTTTCAATTAAAACGCTGTGAATTGATTTTACCCCGAATGCGCCCTTATAAATAAAACTTATTTTATTTTCATCGATAATCAACTTGTCCGGAAAGAAATCAAAAATTCTTATAGATCTTACTGTTAATAAAACACCGTGGGTGGTGGTTGTAGGTAAGTTGATCGTATCAGGCTTGGGATTGCTATCAATTAAATTAATTTCGTAGGGGTTTTGTTGAATGTCTGCTAAATTTACCGGATAAGGTTCTCCAATGTGTTTGGCTATCGGTGGCGGGCCATTTATGTAAAACCGGATAGATCCCCTATTCAGCATAGGAACTTCTTTGTAAACTAGGCCGAGTATATGTTTTTAAATACCCTTTGTCAATTATGACAAAAGAGATCTTACTATTATTAAATAAGACATTTTTTAAAATTGTTCTTTCGGGAGCAGGTAAAAAAATCTCTTAAACCCGCATTGAACTGCTTTACTAGCAAATTTTCCAAGCTGAAAAACTAAAACAACTAATAGAGAACGGTATAATGCAAATCTGAGCTTCAATTAAAAGGTTAACCTTGGATTTTCTTGCACTAAAAATGAGTTACTACGGGCTCCACTTCGCTTTGCCGGCAGTTTTGGACAACCGAGCAGCCGGAGGTTGACTTGCTAGTAAATGATGGCTGGGTTAATGAGGGTATTGAATTCCATGCGCATACCGGCCCAATAGCAGCATCAAAACCAGTTTATCGTTTATATCTTGATCCAACTACCAGATTTTGGACTATTAGTCAGGCAGAGATTAATTTATTAGTAAGTGATGGCTGGGTTAATGAAGGCGTAGTCTTTTATGCTCAATAGATATCTTGTTAGGTAGATTGTTACAAAAAATGAGTCTCTACATACTTCGCTTCGCTAAAGTAAAAAGACTCATTAGCCACAAGATTAATATGTTAAATCAAGCTTTTTATAATTTTTAAAACAACCTGTAGCGTCAGGAGCGGGAGACGCAAATTATTCTGAACTAATGCTCATTCAATTCTTGGCTCGTTTTACCAAACTGATGGAACTATATCAATCAAAGAAAGAGCAAAAATGAGCCTCTTTTCTGCTGTTTTGTGGATTTTAAGCCATTTCATGAATCTCTGTCTTCTTGACTACTGTATTTATCTGTAATACAATTTGTTACAGAATGCAAAGAAGTATTATAAATTTATCAGTCCCCAAACAAACCGAACTGGAGATATCCCTGATTGCAAAAGAAGAGAATAAAACTAAAAGCGAAATTTTAAGAGATGCCTTCCGAGTTTATCAACTTCGCAGAAAATGGGCTAGAATAAGGACAATCGGTGAAGAAACTGCAAGAAGAATGGGTATAGAATCATATGATGATGTTGAAAAAATAGCCGGCTAATGCGTATAGTTCTGGACACTAATGTTTTAATTGCCGCCGCCTTAAGAGGCGGTTTTTCGGAAGATATTTTAACTGCCCTAGTAACTATAGAGACAGTTTCATTAACCATTTCACATGATATTGTTGAAGAATTATCTCAAAAATTAGAGGATAAATTTAATTGGTCTAAATCTGACATCAATCTATTTATTGAATATATTAGCCTGATAAGCCAAAAGGTTGAGATAAGAGAAAAGGTAGCAGTTGTAAAAAGAGATCCAGATGATAATAAAATTTTGGAATGTGCAATTGCCAGCAATGCAGATTTAATAGTCAGCATTGATCAAGACCTAATAGATTTAAAAGAATTTCGGGGTATTGGAATAATTCATCCAAAAACACTAACCTGGACATTTCCTGAGTACTTTAAAAAATTAAAGAAATGAACTTTTTATGAAAAAGTGATTGAAGTAGGTTACGAAGCTCCACGGGCTTACGCTCGTGGTTTTAAGATTTGTTGCTATAAACTTGATGGCTAGCAGGGAAATAATATTTACTCCTTAATAATACTTTCTGAAACCAAAATGTATTAAGAGAGGGTGAGCGTATTCGAGGCGGACTCCAAAGCTTATTCAATGATAGCTACGAAGAAGCAAAGTTACTAGCTCGGCAACTTGAGTTACTTAACAATCAGACAGGAATACAATTTAAACACACTTAGGAGATTTACAACACAAATGCAATGTTGACAAACACCTATAAACTGAACTACTAATAAGCTAGTATCAGATATAGATGAGAATAATTTTCTCCCTCATCGCTACTCTATTTGTTACTGTCTTCACGGCAGTAAATTTTACCGGTACTTCTTACGCTGCTGCTCCATTAAAAATCTCACCTGTTCATTTAAATAATCCTTCCCCATGCGGTGTTTTTCATAGCCCTTCTCCATATACCTTTAATTACGAGGGTGGAACTGTGATGTTATCTGCAAATTCTAATGGCTCAGGAAGTCTATATACTGATGACAAAATTGATATCGAAGTTACCCGAGTTGATGGCACAAAAGCAACTTTTAGTAAAGATTATGGTAATGGATCGTTAATTATTCCGACTACTCCCCAAAATGTGACTAGTCTTTTTAAGGCGGGCAACAACAGTGTAAAAGTTACGATGACGGACACGCGGCTTCCTTATTGTAATTCTTCAGAATACTGGTTAGTCGAAAGCGGGGGTGGTGGTTCCGCTCCAGCAAAACCAAGCATCAAACCAAGAAGCGACTGGAAAGGTGAGAATAATGGAGTGCAAGACCCTCAAACAGCAAATCATATCGTTATTCACCATACTAAAGGTACGAATAATCCGGATGGTAACGGTACTTATGTAAGGGAACTTCAGCTGGCGTGGAGGCACGGATCACTGGGAATTCAGACCTTATTTAATCCGGCGGAAGTACTTACTAATTTAAATCGTGGAGATTATAAATCAATTAGAAACAGTTGGGCAGGACAAATTTGGTTAATATGGGCTGAACACGAGCTCTCAAATAATTATGGTGATATCGGTTATCACTATCTCGTTGACCCATTAGGAAATATTTATGAAGGAAGATGGAAAGGGAGTTTAGGGGAGAATGCTGATAACAAAGGAGTCTCGGTTGAGAATGCTAATACAGGAGTAGTTTCAATCGCAGCATTAGGCACCTATGGTGGTGATGGCGGTGGACTAGCGAGTTCATTTGACGGTGGAATTGCTGAGCCGACTCAGTCATGTATTAACAGCATTCAGAATTTGATAGATTGGTTAAGTTATAAATACAATATTGGGAAAACTGGGCAATACCAGATACCTTCAAACTGTAGTGCCCCGGCAGGGCAATGTTTTGTTCCAAATATTGCTGCTCATCGTGACTATAGTAATAAAACTTTATCCTCGCCAACTCAATGTCCGGGTGACAACCTTAATAAATTTATGGCTCAGTTTAGAGGACAAAGCTCTCAATCAGCAACTGGAACTGTTCAGTCACAGGTAGGAAGTGGGATGGTTATCGGTGGGTTATCTCCTGTTGTACTAGGCGTAGTTGATCCTACTGGCAAAAGACTTGGTATAGATCCTGTAACTGGACAGTATTATCAAAATATTTCAGGTGGAACCCATGGAAAATTAGACTTATTTGAGGATGAACGAGAGTCTGGCGATATGCCATATTGGCTACATATTCCAAACCCTGTAAGTGGTGTATATAAAATTGATGTTGTAGGCACGGGTACAGGGGCATTCTCAGTTGCGGTAGGTGATGTTAAAACAGCTGCTTCAATGGGTATGAGAGATACTACAACTGCAGGAACAAAGGATAAGTATCAAATTATATATTCAACTGAGAATCCAGGTCAGATTGAGCTTTATAATGACAATATTCCTCCGGTTACAAGCGGAACGATGACCTGTTCACGAGACATGCTTGGGATCTGTCGTTCAGAAGCAACAATTAAATTAAATGCAACAGATACTGCAGATAACGGAACGAAACCTTCTGGAGTGGGTAAAATTGAGTGTTCATACGATAGTAAAGCTACATGGCAACAATGCGGTAACGCTCAGGACGGACAAATTGTATTTGATAAAACAGGCAAGTATTCATTTTGGTATCGAAGTATAGATAGAGTTTTGAATGTAGAGGAAGCTAAATTCTCTGGTGTTGTTGATGTTCAAAGATACCTATCTATTGCTGATACAGAATTTAAAAGTAATCAGGCAACCACAATTAACGCAATAGGTGTTATTCACAGTAACGGCAAGATGACTTTTACTAATAACACAACGTTAAAAATGGATATTTTGAATCATAAGGGAGTTTATTCACAAAGTGGTAATGTAGACTTCACCTTTAATCAAAAAGCTCAAATTACGAATACTGCTGCTATTCCAATCTATCCGCTTAGTCATTATAAATCAATATGTACATACTATTCTGGATCGGTAACTATAAACGATACCGGCCCTACATATAACAAGTGTGTTTATGCGAAGGGAGATATTACATTTAGGTCTACTACGCCAAAAGGTAAGTTAACTTTAGTTAGCGAAGGAAAGATTAAAGACGAGAGTACCACCTCCACATTAGAGGCTTGGGATAAGACTAATGGAGTGCTCTTCTATGCAGCACAAGATTTTACTTCAACAACTAATCAAAGTAAGTATACAGGAGTGATTCTTACTCCTACTGCAATCATCGGAGGATCTCCGTCTAATACAACTGTCAATGGAAGTTTCTTTGGAAAAACCGTAAACTTTGGGAGTGGTACATCAATGACAACTAGCCAAGCTGCAGGGTTCCCGCAAACAACCTACAATTTACCACTCTAATAATTATGACTAATAAAAAGCGCTACACATATCTCCTGATTTTCATCTCGTTGCTTGTAGTCGGGTATTTTATTTACCAGAGCCAGCATCCTAAATATATTGACGGAGTTAACCCAAGGCTGAGTGCAAATAGCCCTAAGGAGTTGATGGTTAAATTGCTTGAGCAAGAGGAGTATTTTAGAGGTTCAATTGGATACGAGTTTTTAAACACTAATAAGGATTCAGTAGAAATAGAGTTAATTAATACCAGTACCGGTGATGACTCCATAACAGGGAAAAATGTTTTAATCTATGCACAGAAAAATGGAGATCAGTGGGAAACTACTTCTCAAAAAGCGCGTTTCAAATGTAGAGGGATCTTGAGCTTCTGGACTACTACAGCCTGCAGTTAGTATGATGTTTCCCTGATGAAGTTTTTAAGAAACTTTGCCGTTATCCTTCTTTTTGCTGTATTTAGCTTGCTAACTTTTTATACTGCAATTTTTCTGGCTGTTGCTAATAGTGCTGAGTTGGATACATCGTTTAATTCGGATGTAATTCTGGTATTGGGCGCAAGGGTATATATTGGTGATAAATTGAACCCCTGTCTTGAGACCCGTATTATCAAAGCCGTAGATTTATACAAAGCTGGGAAAGCAGGAAAGGTTATTTTTTCCGGAGGTGATGATAAAGAAGATGGGGTAAACGAGGCGGAAGCGATGAAACAGTTAGCAATAGAGAAGGGAATCCCAGAGGAGGATATACTTGTCGAGAAGTCAGCAACTTCGACTTATGAGAATTTTATATATTCAGAAAAAATATTAGAACAAAATAACTTAAAGTTGGTAATTATTGTCACTGAGCCTTTCCATATTAAACGGGCATCACTTGTGGCAGATAAACTTGGGATTGATTATAGTGTTTCTCCGGCGAAGGACAGTCCCTGCTGGACAAACAATAAATACTTTTCGCGCTATCTTCTCAAAGAACCGGTCGCCATTTTAGCTTATATGCTGCAAGGTAAGCTTTAAGATTCTCCTTATTTTTAATCTGGAAGCCATCTTTGACTTCCAGAGAATAATTAAGGAGCAGGTGTTGGAGTCGGCGCAGGTATCACTACCTCGCAGTTTGAAGTACTTCCTCCTTCGCAGGTATCAGTATCACTTCCTCCATTCACTAAAGACGCCATTCCAGGCGCTCTCAGATCATCATTTCCGGATTCTCCATAAAATGAAGCCGCACCTTGTCCACGGACGACATCATCCCCAGGACCAGCATGAACAGTATCAGAACCATTCGCTAAAACCTTATCATTACCATCCCCAGCATTCACATCACTTGCACTTTGGGCACTTGTAACAATACAATCATCGCCTCCTAGTCCTTCAATCTCATCACTTCCACCCATACCAAAAATCAAATCTCTACCCTCAGTTCCTCTTAGATTCTCAGAACCTGATGTTCCAACGACTGTTTTATCAAAAGTCATACTGGAGCATAGGGCAGGTATAGCAGGGGTTGCTGTTGCAGAAGGTGATGGACTCGGTGTCACTGACGCAGATGGAGTTGGGCTTGGTACGATCTTAACTTCGCAGTTAGTATTCTTACCTGACTGACATGTATCAGTCCCCGCACCTCCATTAGCCTTAGACGCCACACCTGGTGCAAGCAATAAATCATCACCAGCTTCTCCATAAAGAGACGCCGCGCCACCGCCATAAACCTTATCGTTGCCGCTTCCAGCTTTCACTGAATCAGATCCTTTGGCAACTACGACATCATTACCGGCTCCGGCACTCACATCACTGGCAGCACCAGTACTAGTAACAATGCAATCATCTCCTCCCATGCCCATGATGTCATCTGATCCTCCCATGCCAAAAATTAAATCCCGGCCGGAAGTTCCTAAAATCAGCTCAGATTTCTCTTTACCAATAATAGTTCTATCAAAAGTCATTCCTGAACATTCGCTAGGAGCAACAGGATCTGCAGCGTTTGTAGTCCTCACAAAAACAACTGTAACCAAAATTACAGTAAATACACTTAAAATTTTCTTGAGTATTTAACTCACCTCCAAACTACACTTCTCCTCCAGTATGAACGATATTTCTCAATCAATGCAAGATCTAAAATCCCCTAGCAAAATCACATACGGATATTAATTTCTCAAGTAAAAAGCACTCGTAGACTTCTGTAATAAGCTAAACTTTATACTATTTCTCTCTGAGCGGGTGACGCAAATTGTTTTGAACCCCTACTTAATTGCATCATAATTGAGTTTAGCAAGTTAGAACAAGCTTATACATCGTTTGAACAAGACTGAGAATTGGAATATTAAATAGAGAATCGCGATGGTGTGGAGTAATTAGTTACAGTTTTCCAAACACTAGAATAATCGGACAGACTTAAATCTTTTAGTATTACTGAATTCTCAGGTTTTAATCCCAGAGCTTCTGCGGTTCCCCGGCTGTAATTTTCTACACACACTTCTAGATATTCACCATATGAAGCTTGCGTGGTCTGATTTGGATCATATTGAATATTCCTATCTGTTAATAACGGTCTTAAATCTGACGCTTGAATATAAAATTTCCAAGGTAAGAGTATTAGTCTATCTCCAAACATTTTTTCTAATCTTTTAATTCGTTGTTCGTCAGCTAGAAACGCTAAATCATCAGCGGCAGATGCATTCCTTTTCAAATTCTTAAAAGGAGGACGTCCAATTAGATATGATGAGTAGTAAATTAACGCATTGTCAGGAGTTAACGCCAAACACCCTAATCTTCTAAAACGACTTTGTTCTCTTTGCTCAAACAAAGGATCTTCGGGTCCATCTTCATCATTATAAGATCTATTAAAGTCTAAGTGAATGATGGTATCAAAATGCTTAATTTCAGACATATTCACTGAGAGTTTACCAAAATAGAGTAAGGATAACAACCTATAGTGAAGTATTGCCATGTGAAATTGGAAAATGCAAGTTTGTCTTGGGGTTCGAGTCCCCTCAACCTTTTTGAATTTTAGGCACGAATTATTTTAAAATTAAAAATTACATTGAACTCTTTTTTTGAAGCTAAAAAGTGCTTATTTTTAATAGCGCCCCGTCAGGAGCGGGTGAGGGGGATCGAACCCCTTACGTTCACTTTGGAAAAGTGACATTCTACCGATGAATTACACCCGCATAAAACTTTCAAATGTATTTTACCAGATTATTATTTAAAATCCAGCAAATCTGTCTAAATCAAATGAATATATTTTG